>JAHBSN010000055.1 GCA_019639095.1 Actinomycetota bacterium | reverse complement strand
GTTCGGACCGGGTCCTTACGGACCCTCGAACTCGAAGCCCAGGTCCGGCGCGGTGACCAGGGCGTGCACCGGGATCCCCTGCTCGGCCGCCATGGCGGTGACCGTGCCGCCGCGATCGACCACCGGCAGGAGCAGCACGGGGATCGCCCCCGCCTCGCGCACCACCTCGGCCGCCTCCAGCATCGAGACCCCGCGGGTGACGGCGTCCTCGGTGATGGCCACCCGGTCGCCCGGCAGCAGGGCCCCGGCGATGCGCCCGCCGCCGCCGTGGTCCTTGACCTCCTTGCGCACGCTGAAGGCCCGGAGCTGGCGGCCCCGGGTGGCGGCCACCGCGGCGATGGTGAAGGCGGCGGCATCGGCACCCATGGTGAGCCCGCCCACCGCGGTCACGTCGTCGGGCAGCACGGCGAGGGCCGCGTCGGCCACGAGCAGCATCCCGTCGGGCGAGCAGGTGGTCTGCTTGGCGTCGATGAACCAATCGCTGCGCCGGCCGGACTTCAGCACGAAGTCTCCACGCCGGACCGCGTGGGTGAGGAGGTGCTCGACGAGCGCCGGATCGGCCATGGGTGCTCCCGGGTAGGCGGTCGGGGCGACGGTAGCCCCCGTGGCCCTGCGGTCGGCCCAGGTGCCACACTCGGACCATGACCACGGTGGCGATCGCCAACCAGAAGGGCGGCGTGGCCAAGACCACGTCGGTGCAGGCGCTGGGTGTGGCCATGGCCGAGCGGGGTCGCAAGGTGCTGCTGGTCGACCTGGACCCGCAGGCGTCGCTCACCTGGGCCTGCGGCATCGATCCCGATGCCCTCGAGGTCTCGATCCACGACGTCCTGCTCAAGCGGGCCAAGGTGGCCGACGTCCTGATCGTGCTCGATCCGCCACCGCCGCTCGCCGACGGTGCCAAGGAGGGCCGGCCCGGGGTGGTCCACCTCCTCCCCTCCACCATCGACCTCGCCGGGGCCGAGCTGCACCTGCTCACCAAGACCGGCCGCGAGTACGTGCTGCGCAAGGCCCTCGCCAAGGTGGTCGACGACTACGACGTGGTCCTCATCGACTGCCCCCCGTCGCTCGGCATCCTCACGATCAACGGGCTCACCGCGGCCGACGAGGTGCTGATCCCGTTGCAGTGCGAGTCGCTGAGCCAGCGAGGCGTGGGCCAGCTGCTCGACACGATCGACGACGTGCGGGACTACACCAACGAGCACCTCCGGGTCCGCGGCGCCATCGCCACGCTGTTCGACGGGCGCACGAAGCTCGCCCACCAGGTGGTGGAGCAGGTGCGGCGCGAGTACGGGGTCGAGGTGCTGGAGCCGTTCGTGCCCAAGTCGGTGAAGGTGGCCGAGGCGCCGGCGAAGGGCCGATCGATCCTCACCCACGCCCCCCGGTCGCGCAGCGCCGAGGCGTACCGCGAGCTGGCGGCGCTGCTGCTGGCCAAGAAGGGCAGGCGATCGTGACCGACGCCGACGAGACCGACGTCGGCGGCGGGCGGGCGCCGGCCGGCCGGCGGGCTTCGGGTCGCCGCCGCTCGCTCGACCCCCAGGGCCGCCGCGCCCTGTTCGAGACGCCGGTGAGCGCGGCGCGCGACACCATCAGGTCGGGCGCGGCCCGGGAGGGCAAGGACGCGCTCTACTCCACCGGGCCCCGCCAGTCCGGCACGGTGGTGGTGAGCTGCTCGGGGTGCCGAGCGCGCACCCGCATCAACCTCACCGACCTCGGCCTGCGGTGGCTCACCGGGTCGGTGTGGCTGCCGGGCCGCCGCAACAGCCACTGGATGCGCTGCCCGAGCTGCGGCAGGCGCACCTGGTGCTCCGTCGGCTGGCAGGAGTAGCCCACCCGTCGCCCGACGGCGACCCCGACACCCCACCCCGGCGAATGTGCGGTACCCAGGCCGCGTTCGCGTGGATCTCGCGCGTGAAGTACGGGTCGACGGGCCACGCGTCAGCGGTGACCTCACGCGCGGAACCGACGCGAACGCGGCTGTGGTACCGCACGTTCGCTTCGGGGGGTCAGCGGTAGCGCTGCTCCTGGAAGGGGTCGCCGCGGTCGTGGTAGCCGCGGGCCTCCCAGTAGCCGGGGACGTCGTGGTCGAGCACCTGGATGCCCGTGACCCACTTGACCGACTTCCACAGGTACAGGTGGGGCACCAGGGTGCGGACCGGGCCGCCGTGCTCGGGCGGGATCGGGCCGCCGTCGACCGACGTGGCCACGAGCGACCCCGGCGCCAGCAGGTCGGCCAGCGGGAGGTTCGTGGCGTACGCGTGCGGGGCGTGGGTCAGGGTGTGGGTGGCCGACGGGCGCACGCCGGCGGCGTCGAGCACGGCGGCGATGGGCACCCCGCGCCACAGGGTGTCGAAGCGGCTCCACTTGGTGACGCAGTGCAGGTCGGTGGTGAGCTCGACCTCGCCGAGCGCCACCAGGTCGTCGTAGGACAGGCGGAGCTCCTGCTCCACCAGGCCCCACACCCGCAACCGCCACGACGCGAGGTCCACCGCCGGCACCGGCCCCTCGTGGAGCACGGGCCAGCGCTCAGTGCGGTACTGGCCGGGCGGGATGCGGGCCGGGTCGATCCCCAGCGCCACCGCCTCGGCCCGATTGCGGTCGAAGAAGCCCACGGCGCTCAGGCCTCGCCCCGGGCGGCCACCACGTGGAGCTGCGACGCCATCCACCGGTACGGGTCGAGCCGACCGACCCGGTCCTCGGCCTCGAGCAGCAGGCCCAGCTCGTCGTCGTCCGCCGGAGGCTGCTGGTCCACCGGCACGGCGTCGTTGAGCACCCGCACGCCGTACCAGGCCACCACGCCGAGCCCGACGCCATCCAGATCCGCCTCCACGTCCGACAACCGATCCGCCCGCGCCGACACGCCGATCTCGTTGACGTAGTCCGGCCCCTCGAGGGCGGCGAGCGCGCCGGCCCAGTCGCCGCGCAGGCCGGGGCGGAAGGCGAGGGCGTGGCCGTTGCGCACCGTGATCGACAGCCGGCCGCCGGGGGCAACCCGTCCGGCGAGCGAGCGCACCGCCGCCGTCCGGTCCGGCAGGTACATGAGCAGTCCGTGGGCGCAGACCGCGTCGAAGGTCCGCTCGCCGAGGAGCTCGTCGAGGTCGTCGATCCCGCCGGCCACCAGCTCCAGCTCGAGCCGCGCCGCGTCAGCGTCCGCGCTGGCGAGGGCGCGGAGGTCGGCCGACGGCTCCACCCCCGTCACCCGGCACCCCCGAGCGGCGAGCCGCAGGGCCTGGGTGCCCTGGCCGCAGCCGACGTCGAGCACGGTGGTACCGTCACCCACGTGGTCGGCCAGCTGGCGGGCGATCACCTCCTGGCGGACGGCGTTGCGCAGGTTCCCGAGGTTCCCGATCCACCGGTGCTCGCCGGTGGCGAACGCCGCCATCAGGCGAAGTGGACCGAGCCGTCGCCCTTGTGGACCTGGCCGATCTCCACGGCGCGCTGGCCGTGGGTGCGGAGCACGTCGATGGCGCGGTAGGCCTCGTCGGCGGGGACCACGGCCACCATGCCGATCCCGAGGTTGAAGACCTTGCGCATCTCGGCGTCGGCGATGTCGCCCAGGCGGCGGATCTCGCCGAAGATCCGGGGCTCCTCCCACGCCTTGGGGTCGACGGTGGCGTCCACGCCCTTGGGCAGCACGCGGGTGAGGTTGCCGGCGAGCCCCCCGCCGGTGACGTGGGCCACGGCGCGCACGTCGACCTGCTTGAGGAGCGCGAGCACGGCCGGGGCGTAGATCACCGACGGCTCGAGCAGCTCGTCGGCAAGGGAGTGCTTGGCGCCGTCGAACGCCGGGCCGTCGAGCGAAAGGCCCGCCGTGTCCAGCAGCACCTTGCGGGCCAGCGAGTACCCGTTGGAGCGGATGCCGGGCGAGGGCAGGCCGATCAGGACGTCGCCGGGCCGCACGTGCTCGCCGGTGATGAGCTGGTCCCGCTCGGCCACCCCGACCGCGAAGCCGACCAGGTCGAACTCGCCAGGCTCCATGGCGCCGGGGTGCTCGGCCATCTCGCCGCCGATCAGGGCGCAGCCGGCCTGGCGGCAGCCCTCGGCCACGCCCTCCACCAGCTGCTCGATGTGGTCGGGGTCGAGCTTGCCGACGGCGATGTAGTCGAGGAAGAACAGCGGCTCGGCGCCCTGGCAGACGAGGTCGTCGACGCACATGGCCACGAGGTCGACCCCGATCGTGTCGAAGTGGCCGGCGGCCTGGGCGATGAGGGCCTTGGTGCCGACGCCGTCGGTGGACGACACGAGCACGGGGTGGCGGTAGCGGTGGTTGGCGAAGCTGAACAGGCCGCCGAACCCGCCGATGTCGCCGATGACCTCGGGCCGGAAGGTGGAGCGCACCTTGTCCTTGATGCGCTGCACGGCCTCCTCGCCAGCGGCGATGTCGACCCCCGACGAGGCGTAGGTCTCACCCATCGGTGGCGCTCCCTGCGGTGAAGAGGTCGCCCTCGGCGACCGGTTCGGATGTGGGCGGGTGCGGCTCGCCGCAGCTCGGCGCCCGATCGGTGCCCTCGAGCACCCCCTTGGACAGCGACACCGGCACGGGCACGGGGTACTCCCCGGTGAAGCAGGCGTCGCAGAACCCGGCCCCGCTGGCGCCGGTGGAGGCGATGAGGCGGTCGAGGGTGATGAAGGCGATCGAGTCGACGTCGAGGAAGGCCCGGATCTCGTCGACGGTCATGTTGTGGGCGATCAGCTCCGAGCGCCGACCGGTGTCGATGCCGTAGAAGCACGACCAACGGATGGGGGGCGACGTGAGCCGGAGGTGCACCTCGGTCACCCCGGCCTCGCGGAGCATCTTCACCAGCTGCTTCTGCGTGGTGCCGCGCACCACGGAGTCGTCGACCACCACCACGCGCTTGCCCACGAGGTTCTCGCGCAGCGGGTTCAGCTTCATGCGCACGCCCTGCGCCCGCAGCTCCTGGCTGGGCGCGATGAACGTGCGGCCGATGTAGCGGTTCTTCACCAGGCCCTGGCCGTAGGGGATGCCCGACGCCCGGGCGTAGCCCTCGGCGGCGGGCAGGCCGCTCTCGGGCACGCCCATGACCATGTCGGCGGCCACCGGCGCCTGCTCGGCGAGCAGCTCGCCCTGGCGGACCCGGGCGTGGTGGACGCTGCGGCCGTAGAGGCGGGTGTCGGGCCGGGCGAAGTACACGAACTCGAACACGCAGAGCTTGGGGTCGAGGCGCTCGGGCGGGAACGGCCGCACCGTGTGCACGCCGCTCTCGTCGAGGATCACCATCTCGCCCGGGTCCACCTCGCGCACGAAGTGGGCGCCCACGACGTCGAGCGCCGGGCTCTCGGAGGCCAGGACCCAACCTCCGGACTCCAGCCGGCCCAGGCACAGCGGCCGGAACCCGTTGGGGTCGCGCACGCCGATCACGCGGTGCTCGTCCATGAACACGAGCGAGAAGGCGCCCTGGAGGCGGGGGAGGACGTGGGCCACGGCAGCGTCGAGCGACGGCCCGAACGCCGGCGCCTCGGCACCGTCGGGCGCGGCCGTGGTGCCGTGCGCCTCGAGGTGGGCGGCGTGCTCGCGCTCGAGCTCGTGGGCCACGAGCTCGGCCACGAGGTCGCTGTCGGAGGCCACGGTGCCGGGCAGCATGCCGGCCTCCTCGGCCAGCTCGGCGGTGTTCACGAGGTTGCCGTTGTGGCCGAGGGCGAACTGCGTGTCGCCCACGCCGCGGTACACGGGCTGGGCGTTGCGCCAGGTGCTGGACCCGGTGGTGGAGTAGCGGGTGTGGCCGATGGCGAGGTCGCCGGTGAGCGGGGCGAGGGTGCGCTCGTCGAACACGTGCGACACCAGGCCCATGTCCTTCACGACCATGACGTCGGTGCCGTCGCTCACCGCCATGCCGGCGGACTCCTGGCCCCGGTGCTGGAGGGCGTACAGGCCGAGGTAGGTGAGGTGGGCCACCGGCTGGCCGGGGGCGTACACGCCGAAGACCCCGCAGGCCTCCTTCGGCGAGTCGTCGTCGGAGGAGGGATCGCTCACCCGGCCATTGTCGCACGGCCGATCGCGATCCCCACGATTCGCCCCGACGGGCACGCCGATCCTCACCGGGACCACGCCGCGTACGCGAACAGGTAGCCGAGGCCGTTGGTGGCCCAGTGGAGCGCCATCGGTGCCAGGAGGCTGCGGGAGCGGTCGCGCAGCCACCAGAACCACACGCCCACGAGGGCGGTGGAGCCGACCGACGCGGCCACGGTCACCCACGTGGGCAGCTGACCCACGGTGTCGTCGGCCACCGGGTTCACCGAGCTGAGGCCCAGGGCCGGGAGCACGTGCCACAGGCCGAACAGCACCGCCGACGCCCCCACCGCCACCGCGGTGCGCGTGCGCGCGAGCAGCACGGCGGGGAGCACGGCGCGGAACGCCACCTCTTCGAGCAGCACCGTGCCGAAGGGCACCCGCACCAGCGCCGCCCACAGCGACTGCCCGAGCGTCCAGCCCTCCACCCGCTCGTCGCGGAACAGGTCCTGCGTGGCCGGGAGCGCCACGGCCACCACGTAGACCGCCAGCACCGTGCCCACGAGCACGCCGCCCCAGCGCAGCCCTCGTCGCCAGGTGGACCGGGCCAGGCCGAGCTCGTCCCAGCTCCGCCCGTCGACGCGCCGCGCCAGCCAGAGCAGGAGCGCCGTGGACGCCACCGCCCAGGCCACGTAGCCGCCCTTGGGGACCAGGCGGTTCGACGCCACGTTGATCACGACCAGCGCCGTTACGATCAGCGCGATGGGCCACCAGCCGCGAGCTCGGGCCATGGCGGACGACGGTACCAGCGCCCTCCCGTCGGCCTCCCCCCACCCCGCCACCGACGCGCCGGCCGAGCCCCTCCCCGACCGCGACCAGTTCATCGACTTCGTGCGGGCGTTCAGCCTGCTCGTGGTGGTGGCCTGGCACTGGGTCTTCACGATCATCATCTGGAAGCCCGACGGCCCCCACGCCTCCAACCCGATCGGGTTCACCCGCGGCCTGTTCATCGCCACCTGGCTGTTCCAGGTGATGCCGCTGTTCTTCTTCGTGGGTGGCTACGCCCACACCGAGGCGTGGGAGGCCGGGCGCGAGAAGGGCCGGTTCCGCACCACCCTGGGGTTCGCCTGGAAGCGGGCGGGGCAGCTCGCCCGCCCGGCCTTGGCCCTGGCCTTCGGCTGGTGGCTGATCGGGTCGATCGGGGTGGCCCTCTACGAGCTCGACGGCGTGCCGAGGGCGGTGCGGCTGATCTTGAGCCCGCTGTGGTTCATCCTCGTCTACCTGCTGCTGATCGCCCTGTTCCCCGTGACCCACTGGCTCCACGAGCGGTACGGCGCGCTGGTGCTGGTGTGGGGCGTGGGCCTGGCCGTGCTGCTCGACGTCGCCCGCTTCAGCCACGACGTGGCGTGGGCCGGGTGGGCGAACATGATCGTGATCTGGGCCACCTGCCACCAGCTCGGGTACTTCTGGGAGGACCTGGTCCGGGTGGGCCGCCGGGTGGCCTGGGGGATGATGTGGGGCGGCCTGTTCGCCCTGGCCGGGTTGGTGGGATCGAAGATCTACCCCGGTTCCATGGTGGGGGTGCCCGGCGAGAAGTTCTCCAACATGGCCCCGCCAACCATCTGCATCCTGGCCCTGCTCCTGTTCCAGGCCGGAGTGGCGCTGCTGGTGCGGCCGTGGGTGCTCGAGCGGCTCCGCACCTCCGAGCGCTGGGCCCGCACCAACGAGGTCATCAACCGGTTCTCGCTGCCGCTGTTCCTGTTCCACTCCACCGGCATGGCCCTCTGGGCGGCGTTCGGCTGGTTCGTGCTCCACAACGAGCAGGTGCGCGAGCCCACGGTCTGGTGGTGGCTCGGCCGGCCCTTCGCCTTCATCGGCCCGCTGGTGCTCACGCTGCCGATCATCTTCCTGCTCGGTCGCCAGTACGTGAAGAAGCCTCGCCCGAAGGCTCCCAGCGCGCCGGTGGCGGCCGCGTGAGCACCACCGCCCTCGACGACGGCGGCTCGGCCGCGCCGACCGCTGCGCCGGCACGCGAGCCGCTGCGCATCGGGCCGCACGAGGTGTGGCCGCCGGTGGTGCTCGCCCCCATGGCCGGCGTCACCAACGCGCCGTTCCGGGACCTCTGCCGGGCCCAGGGCGCCGGGCTGTACGTGAGCGAGATGGTGGCGGCGCGTGGACTGGTGGAGGGGCACGAGAAGACCCACCGGTTGGCCCGGTTCGGGCCGGGCGAGTCGCCGCGCTCGATCCAGCTCTACGGCACCGACCCCACGGTGATGCGAGCAGCGGTGAGCGAGCTGGTTGGCGAGCTCGGTGCCGAGCACGTCGACCTCAACTTCGGGTGCCCGGTCCGCAAGGTCACCCGCCACGGCGGCGGGTCCGCGCTCCCCTGGCGGCGCCGGCTCTTCCAGGACGTGGTGGCCGCGGCGGTGGCGGGGGCGGGCGACGTGCCGGTCACGGTGAAGCTGCGCATGGGCATCGACCCGGAGCACCTCACCTACCTCGACGCGGGACCGATCGCCGAGGCCGAGGGCGTGGCCGCCGTGGCGCTCCACGCCCGCACCGCCTTCCAGGCCTACTCGGGAACCGCCGACTGGTCGGCCATCGGCGAGCTGAAGCAGCGGGTCACCAGCGTGCCGGTGCTCGGCAACGGCGACATCTGGGTGGCGGCCGACGCCCTGCGCATGGTGGCCGAGACCGGCTGCGACGGCGTGGTGGTGGGGCGCGGCTGCCTGGGCCGCCCGTGGCTGTTCGGCGACCTGGCCGCCGCCTTCGCCGGGCGGCCGGTGGACTCGGCTCCGCCGGTGGGCAGGGTGGTGGAGGCCATGCGCGACCACGCCCGTCGCCTCGTCGAGTGGCACGGCGAGACCGTGGGGGTGCGCGACCTCCGCAAGCACGTGGGCTGGTACCTCCAGGGCTACCCGGTGGGTCCGGCGGCGCGACGCCACCTCGTGGCGGCCGAGTCGCTCGAGCAGTTCGAGGCCCGACTCGACGAGCTCGACCCCACCGTGGAGCTCCCGCCCGAAGCCGTGGGCCTGCCTCGCGGCCACCAGCACGGGCCCAAGCCGATCACCGTGCCCGAGGGCTTCTGGCTCGACCGCGACGACCCCACCCCGCTCGGGGCGGCGGCCGACGCCTTCAGCTCGGGGGGCTGACCGAACCGAGCGCCTCGACGCCGGCGTCCTCGAGCAGCCGTCGGGCCAGCGCGAGCGGGAGCCCGATCACGTTGTCGGGGCTGCCCGAGATCGACGTGACGAACACCGCGCCGCGCCCCTGCACGGCGTAGGCGCCGGCCTTGTCGGCCGGTTCGCCGGTGGCCACGTACCAGGCGACGTCGGCATCGCTCAGCTCGGCGAAGGTCACCGCCGTGGCGGCCACCTCGACCGCCACCGACCGGGCCGGGGCCAGGGCGACGCCCGCGGGGTCGACGCCGCCGCCGGCCCGGCGCACCACGGCCACCCCGGTGAGGACCTCGTGCGTGCGACCGGACAGCAGGCGCAGGATCCGGGCGGCGGCGTCGTCGTCGAGCGGCTTGCCGAGGATCTGTCCGTCGGCCACCACGGTGGTGTCGGCGCCCAGCACCACGACGTCGGCCTCGGGCGCGGCGGCGGCCACCGCCTCGGCCTTCGCCGCCGCCAGCCGGGCGACGTAGTCGCGAGGTGCCTCGCCGAGGAGCGGGGTCTCGTCGAGGTCGGCCACGCGCACCTCGAACCCGATGCCGAGGCGGGCCAGTAGCTCGCGGCGGCGCGGGGAGCCCGACGCCAGCACCACCGCCGGCCCGGGCCGGGACACCGGCCCGCTCAGGCCTGGGTGGTCCCGGCGCCCAGGGCGTCGGGCAGGCGGTCGCGCCACACGGCGACGACGTCGGCGAGGGGCAGGTCGACCAGGGGACGAGCGCCCTCGTGGCCCGTTGCGATCCGGAACCGGTCGCCGCCGGCGCGGCCCAGCACCACGGCGGGCACGCCGGCGTCGGCGGCCCGGGCCAGGAGCGCCTCGAGGTCCTCGTCGTCCACCGCCACCACGGCGCGCGACGGCAGCTCGGCGAACAGGTGCGACGTGTCGGGGATGCCGGTGACGTCGACGCCCACGCCCGACCGCACGGCCATCTCGGCCAGCGCCACGGCGAGGCCACCCGACGACACGTCGTGGATCCCCCCGAGCGATCCGCTCACCACCAGGCTGCGCACGAGGTCGACCGCCCGGCTGTGCGCCGCGGCGTCGAAGACCGGGAGTGCCCCGCCCTTCTGGTGGGCGGCCCAGGCCGCCGCCGAACCGGCGAGCGACGGGTCGGTGTGGTCCAGGTCGTCGCCCACCAGCACGAGGTGATGACCGGCCACGAGCCCGACGCCGGGCGGACGGCGATCCAGGTCGTCGACCACCCCGAGGACGCCCACCACCGGGGTGGGGTCGATGTCGACGCCACGGGACTCGTTGTAGAGGCTGACGTTGCCGCCGATGACCGGCAGGCCGAAGGCGCGGCAGGCGTCGCCCAGGCCGTCGACGGCCTCCGACAGCTGCCACATCACCTCGGGGTGCTCGGGGTTGCCGAAGTTGAGGCAGTTGACCACCGCGATGGGCCGGGCGCCCACGCAGGCCAGGTTCATCAGCGACTCGGCGAGGGTCATGACCGTGCCCTGGTGCGGGTCGAGCGCGCACCAGCGGTGGTTGCCGTCGGTGGTGATGGCCAGGCCCCGGCCGGTGTCTGCGCCGGTGGTCGGGTGCTTGAGGCGCAGCACCACCGCGTCGCCGCCGGGCCCCTCCACCGTGTTGAGGAACAGCTGGTGGTCGTACTGCGACGACACCCACGACGTGTCGTAGAGCAGGCCGAGCAGGACGTCGGCGGCGTCGGCGGCCGGGGGCGGCGCCGGTTGCAGCGCGGCGCGCTGGGCGCGGTCGGCCGGCTCGGACCGTGGGCGGTCGTAGAGCGGCGCGGCGTCGTGGAGCGCCGAGGCCGGCACGTCGGCGAGCACCTCGCCGTCGAACCCGTCGACCACCCGCAGGCGGCCCACGCCGTGCTCGTCGGGCTCGGTGACCCGGCCCACCACGGTGGCCGACACCTCCCAGCGCTCGCACAGGCGCAGCACCTCGGGCAGCCCGTCGGGCGTGACGATGGCGAGCATCCGCTCCTGGGACTCCGAGGTCATCACCTCGAAGGGCTCCATGCCGTCCTCGCGGCGCGGCACGGCCGACACGTCGAAGTCCATGCCCATCTTGCCGTTGGCAGCGGTCTCGCTCGCCGCGCAGGTGAGGCCGGCGCCGCCGAGGTCCTGGATGCCCACCACCAGGCCGGCGTCGAGCAGGGCGAGGCACGCCTCGATGAGGCGCTTCTCCTCGAACGGGTCGCCCACCTGCACCGCAGGCCGCTTGTCCTCGCTCCCCTCGTCGAACCCGGCCGAGGCCAGCACGCTCACGCCACCGATGCCGTCGCGGCCCGTGGACGAGCCGAGCAGCACGGCGAGGTTGCCGTCGCCGGTGGCCTTGGCCAGCACGAGGCGGTCCACCGGGAGCACGCCCAGGCACAGCACGTTGACGAGCGGGTTGCCCTGGTAGCACGAGTCGAAGATCACCTCGCCGCCCACGGTGGGCACGCCCACGGAGTTGCCGTAGCCCGAGATGCCCGACACCACGCCCTCGGCCACCCAGCGGCTGCGCGGGTCGTCGAGCGGGCCGAACCGCAGCGGGTCCATGAGGGCGATCGGGCGGGCCCCCATGGTGAAGATGTCCCGGAGGATGCCGCCGGCACCGGTGGCGGCGCCCTGGTAGGGCTCGATGTAGCTCGGGTGGTTGTGGCTCTCGATGCGGATGGCGGCGGCGATGCCGTCGCCCACGTCCATCACGCCGGCGTTCTCGCCGGGACCCACCAGCACCCCCTCGCCGGTGGTGGGGAGCCGCTTGAGGTGCAGGCGCGACGACTTGTACGAGCAGTGCTCGGACCACATCACCGAGAACATCGACAGCTCGAGGCGGTTGGGCTCGCGGCCCAGGATCGACACGATGTCGCCCAGCTCGGAGTCGGTGAGCCCGAGGGCTCGGTGGATCGGCGTGGCTTCGGCGTCGGTCACCCGGCCGATGGTACCGGGCGGGTGCGGGCCGCCCGAAGGCCCGACGGGCCGCTCAGGGCTGGGTCGGCACCTCCACCACGACCGACGTGGCCTTCACCGACGCGGTGGCCACCATGCCGGGCTCCAGGCCCAGGTCGGCCACGGCCTCGGCGGTGAGCAGGCTCACCACCCGGTGGGGCCCGGCCTGCAGCTCCACCTGGGCCACCAGCCCCTCCACGGCCACCTTGGTGACCAGCCCGGTGAAGCGGTTGCGGGCCGAGCGCGCCACCGCGGGCGCCGGTTCGGGGGCGCCGGCGTGGTCCACGAGGTACCGGGCCAGGTCGGCGCCATCGACGTAGCGCTGGCCACCGTCGGAGCGCTCGCCGAGCACCTCGCCGCGATCCACCAGGCGGCGGACCGTGTCGGCGCTCACCCCGAGCAGGTCGGCGGCCTGCCCGATCCGCAACTGGGTCATGGGCCCACGATACGCCCCACAAGCCACGCCGCATTCGAGGGACAAATGTCCGGCGCCGAACTGGTCGGTTCAAGCGAAGTGACGACGATGCCGATGGGATGATTCGTACAAGTAGGTCAGTGCGCCATGACCGTAGCGCTGACTTGTGCAATGACAATGAAGGTGGTTGTCTTTAGGTCATGCCCCCCAAGAAGAAGCAATCCCGAACCATGTCCGACGAGCACAAGGCTGCCCTGGCGGAGGGGCGGGCGCAGGGCCGGGCGGTTCGCCTGTACCTGGAAGCCCTGGCGGCCAACAAGCCCAAGCGAGGGCGCAAGCGCACCCCCGATTCCATCAGCAAGCGACTGTCGGCGATCGACGCATCGCTCGAGCAGGCCGACCCGCTCACCAAGCTCCAGCTCACCCAGGAGCGCTTCGACCTCCAGGCCGAGCTGGAGGCGGCGTCAGGTCCGGCGGTGGACCTCGGCGCCCTCGAGGCCGCCTTCGTGGAGGCCGCCGGCCCCTACGCGGCGCGCAAGGGCCTGAGCTACGCCGCGTTCCGCGAGGTGGGCGTGCAGCCCGCCGTGCTGGCCAAGGCCGGCATCAAGCGCAGCGCCTAGCCCCTCATCGGGCGACCGGCGTGGCGGCGCCGAGGAACGACCGCAGCAGCACGAGCCCGTCCTCGGACCCCAACAGGGGGTTCGAGGCGCGCTCGGGGTGGGGCATGAGCCCCACCACGTTGCGGCCGGCATTCGTGATCCCGGCGATGTCGTCCACCGACCCATTCGGGTTGTCGACGTAGCGCAGCACCACCCGTTCCTCTGAACGAAGTTCAGCCAACACCTCGGGGGAGCACGTGTAGTTGCCCTCGAAGTGGTTGATGGGCACCCGCAGGACGGCGCCCGATTGTGCCGCTGACGTGAGCACCGATGCGGTGCTCTCCACCCGCAGCTCCACGGTGGTGCAGAGGAACTTGAGGCCTCGGTTCTTCTGCAATGCACCGGGCAGCAGGCCGGCCTCGGTGAGCACCTGGAAGCCGTTGCAGATCCCGAGCACCGGCCCGCCGGCCGCGGCGAAGTCGACCACCGCGCCCATCACCGGGGAGAACCGGGCGATGGCGCCCGGGCGCAGGTAGTCGCCGTGGGCGAAGCCGCCGGGGACCACCACCGCATCGACGCCGGACACCGTGGCGTCGGCGTGCCAGAGGATCTCGGCGTCGCCGCCGAGCAGCCGGACCGCCTCGATGACGTCGAGCTCGCAGTTGGAGCCCGGGAACTGGACGACGCCGACCCGCGGCGCCATCAGCGGCCGGCGCCCGAGGCGTCGACGGCGGTGAGCGACACCGTGGCGTCCTCGATCACCGGGTTGGTGAGGAAGCGCTGGCACAGGTCGTCGACCTCGGCGCGGGCGGCGGCCTCGTCGGTGGCGTCGATGTCGAAGCGGATCGACTTGCCGACCCGCACACCCCGAACGCCGTCGAAGCCGAGATGGGGGAGGGAGCGCTCGATGGTGGCGCCCTGGGGGTCGGCCACCCCCTCGCGGAGCGACACCTCGACCTGCACCGAGAACAACATGGCCCCATCGTCGCACACGACCTGGGGACGCCGGGAAACCCCGGCGACGGAGGCGCCGGGGCTCAGGAGACCCCGGGCCAGTCGGCGAAGGAGCGCCCGGTGATGCGCTCGTAGGCCTCCACGTAGCGGGCCCGGGTGGCCTCCACGACCTCGTCGCCGAGCGGCGGCGGGGGCGGGGTCTTGTCCCAGTCGAGCCCGTCGAGGTAGTCCCGCACCGGCTGCTTGTCGAACGAGGGCGGGGTGGCGCCCGGCTGCCACTGGTCGGCCGGCCAGAAGCGGGAGGAGTCGGGCGTGAGCACCTCGTCGGCCAGCACGAGCTCGCCGCCCACGAGGCCCAGCTCGAACTTGGTGTCGGCGATGATGATCCCGCGCTCGGCGGCCCACTCCGCACCCCGGCGGTAGAGCTCGATCGACACCGTGCGGGCCCGCTCGGCGAGGTCCTGGCCCACCAGGGCGGCGGCCTCCTCGAAGCTCACGTTGATGTCGTGGTCGCCCATCTCGGCCTTGGTGCTCGGCGTGAACACCGGCTCGGGAAGCTGCGACGACTCCTGGAGCCCCTCGGGCAGCCGCGTGCCGTGCATGGTGCCCTCGGTGCGGTACTCCTTCCAGGCCGACCCGGTGAGGTAGCCCCGCACGATGCACTCGATGGAGAGCATCTCCGCCTTGCGGACGAGCATGATCCGCCCGGCGAGGTCGGGGTCGGGGTCGTCGAAGGGCAGGTCGGCCAGGTCGGTGGAGATCAGGTGGCCGGGCACGACGTCGGCGAACAGGTCGAACCAGAAGGCCGACATGGCGGTGAGCACGCGGCCCTTGTCGGGGATGGGCTCGGCCATCACCACGTCGAACGCCGAGAGGCGATCCGAGGTGACCATGAGGAGTTGGTCGAGCCCGGCGTCGTAGATGTCGCGGACCTTGCCGGAGGACAGGTGGGGAAGCGGGATGGCAGCCATGTTGGGCTGAAACCTACCGTTCGACCGGCCGAAGCTGACTCTTCGTTCCCGGGCCGATCAGAGGATCTCGGCCGGCCGGTAGGCGGCCGCATCGGGGTCGGCGGCCACCAGGTCGCCCACCTGGGCCACGAAGGCGGCCACCTGGGCCGGCGCCGTGCCCACGAAGGTGATGGGATCGGCCACCACCTGCTGGAGGTCGGCCTCGGTGAGCGGCAGCCGAGGGTCGGCGGCGAGCCGCTCGAACAGGTCGTTGCCGGCGGCGCCCTGCTCGCGCATGGCCAGCGCCACCGCCACCGCGTGCTCCTTGATCGCCTCGTGGGCCACCTCGCGGCCCACCCCGGCGCGCACGGCGGCCATGAGCACCTTGGTGGTGGTGAGGAACGGGAGGTAGCGGTCGAGCTCGCGCTCGATCACGGCCGGGTAGGCGCCGAACTCGGCGAGCACGGTGAGGAACGTCTCGAACAGCCCGTCGACCGCGAAGAACGCGTCGGGCAGCGCCACCCGGCGCACGACCGAGTCGCTCACGTCGCCCTCGTTCCACTGGTCG
This sequence comes from Actinomycetota bacterium, assembly GCA_019639095.1. Classification (GTDB taxonomy): domain Bacteria; phylum Actinomycetota; class Acidimicrobiia; order Acidimicrobiales; family Iamiaceae; genus Aquihabitans. The sequence goes on along the minus strand of JAHBSN010000055.1, from coordinate 5 downwards.
CCGGC
>JAHBSN010000054.1 GCA_019639095.1 Actinomycetota bacterium | reverse complement strand
CTGTGGCCGTGGCTGGTGCTGGCGGTGCTCGCCGCCGCGCTGGTGGTGGGCGTGGCCCTGGCCCGGGATCGCCGACGTCGGGCCGTGCCCCACGTGGCCCTCGCGCTCGGACTGGGCGGAGTCGGGATCGCGGCCACGGCGGTGGCGGCCGGTGGGTGGCGGTCGCTCCCCGCCGGCACCGGCGTCGGCCCGGTCGGCACCCTCGTGGCCCTGGCCGGGACGGTGCTCGCCGGCTCGGCGGCGATCGCCCTCGTGCGGGGGCGTCCCGCGGTGGCCCGGGCCGCGCTGGCCGGCGCCGCGGCCGCCCTCGGGAGCTGGGCCGTGCTGCGCCGCGACGTCCTCACCCACGCCGTGCTGCCCACCGACGTGGCCTTCGGACTGGATCGGGCGGCCACGGCGCTCGCGCTCGGCACCGCCGTCGGGGTGGCCGCGGTCCTGGTGTGGCGGCCCCCGGCGGCCCCCCGGCCCGAGGGCGGCGGACCGTGATGTCCGAGTGGTCCGTTCGGCCCGGTTTTGTCGGTTCGAAGGCTTGACCACGACCTGCTCCGAGCCGATGGAGGAGAGGCATGGAGCAGATCGCAGCGGTGCTCGAGCGTGAGGGTGAGCTCCTCGACATCCTGTCGTTCAAGCTGGTGGAGACGCGCCTGCTGCTCGAGAGCGGTGAGCACCGCTTCCTGGCCCGCGCCACCCGTGAGGTGGAGCGAGCCCGCCGACGCACCCGCGAGGCCGACCTGGTCCGCGCGGCCTGCGTGGCCGACCTGCGGCGCGGCACGACGCTGCGCACGATCGCCACCCAGGTGCCCGAGCCCTGGCCCGGGATCCTGCGCGACCACCACGAGCGCCTGACCGCCCTGGTGGCCGAGATCGAGCTGACCGCCCACCGCAACGCCGACCTGGCCCGCTGCGGTCTCGACTCGCTGCGCCTGGCCACCGTGAGCCGCCCCGTCGGCGGTGTCGACGTCGCCACCCGCACCGGCGACGAGGAGCTGGCCCGCCTCGCCCGCGGCGCCGCCTTCGAGACGGTCCTGGCCACCGCCGCCCGCCTGCGGATGCCCGACCTCCTCGACTTCCTCCGCTGACCCCCCACCCCAACCCAGCGAATGTGCGGTACCGGAGCCGCGTTCGCGCCGATTTCGCGCGTGAGGTTCGGAGGACCAGCCGGGACCCGTCTCGAACTTCACGCGCCAGATCGACAGTTCTGCGGCCCGGGTACCGCACATTCGCACGGGGGGTGGACGCGGAACGTCCCGGGCCTTGCGGTCCCGGGACGTTCGGTGGAGCTGGATCGGGCCGGGCGAGTGGCCCGGGCGGATCAGGCGGTCTGGACGAGGCCGCCGATGCGGTCGTGCCAGTGGGAGGCCCCGGCGATGGCGTCGGCGTAGCCGGCCTTGCGGCGGGCGACCCGGCCCTGCGGCTCAACCTCGGCGGCGTCCTCCTCGAACTGGGCGGTGATGCCCTCGCGAAGCATCTCCAGCGCCTCGGAGCGCAGCTGGGAGATCCGGGACTCGGTCACCCCGAGGAACGCCGCGAGCTCCTGGGACTTGCGGCCCTCGAGGAAGTAGCCGACCACCACGAGGCGGTGGCGCTCCGGGAGCAGGTGCACGGCGTCGCGCAGGTAGGCGTGCAGCTCGCGGTTCTCGAGCTCCTCGCTCGGCTCGAGCGTGCTCTCGTCGGTGAGCACCTCGACCAGGGTGAGGTCCTCCTCACCGTCGTTGATGTCGTACTCGAGGGCGAGGACCACCGAGCGGAACATCTTGTCCTGGAGGCGGCGGAGCTCGTCCTGGCTCACGCCCAGGGCTTCGGCGGTCTCCTCGGCCGATGGCATGCGGCCGAGGCTGCTGGCCAGGCGCTGCTCGATGGACTCGAGGCGACGAGCGAGGTTGCGCACCGAGCGAGGCGCCCAGTCGGCGGCCCGGACGGCATCGAGGATCGCACCCCGGATGCGCTGGGCGGCGAAGCGGTCGAAGGGGACCCCCCGCTCGGCGTCGTAGCGGCGAGCCGCCTCGACGAGCCCGAGGGCGCCGGCGGTGGCCAGCTCCTCCCGATCGACGTGGCGGGGGAAGTTCACCGCCACCTGGAACACCACATGCCTCACCAGCGGAAGGTGCTGTTCGATCAGCTCCTGGGTGGTGGGATCGCTTCCTGCTCGCATCATCGCCCTCTCGGTTCAGGTCCCCGTGTCCAGTGGGGGTGCTTCCGACTTCGGACCAATCGGACGAACACTTGAGGAAAAACTCCCATGAAATTTGCTCAAGATCACCATTTCGCCCACGAAATGAGTCGGATGGCCCACGCGAGGTCCGCGACACCTGAGAATGCGTGTGGTATTCCGAACGGCCCATTGACCGTGGCCACGCGAACGCGCTACGCGGCCGGATTCAGCCGAAGCGAGCGGCCTTCACGCCTCGCCGGGCCAGTTCGGCCAGGAACGGCTTGGGCTCCACCAGCTCGGCCAACCCGCCGGCACCGGCGCGCCCGGCACGCCCCGACCCCAGCTCGATCGCGGTGAGCGCCGCCACCGCCCCGCCGGCCACGCCGGGCCGGTCCATCGCCCCCAGGATCTCGACGCGGATGCCGTCGTCGGCCCGTCCGCGCACCTCGACCCGAACCGCCCCGAGGCCCGCCTCGGGGTGCGGGCGGCGCAGCATGGGGAGCCCGGCGGTGAGGCGATCGCGCCGGGTGGCGGCCAGACGGGCCGTGACCCGGCCCACGCCCGAGAACGCCGGCACCAACAGGAGCGCATCGGGGAGCGCAGCGCGATAGCAGTCGGCGGCCCCGATCGGGTCGGGGAACCAGCTCAGCTCGCGACCCGACCCCGCCGGCCGGCGCTGCCAGCCGCCGTCGCGCCAGTCGATGGCCACGCCGCGCAGGGAGTCGTGGTGCTGGCGGGCGCACGCCGGCCCACCCGTGCCGAGGCGGGAGACGTGGATCTCGTCGACGGTGTCGAGGTGGTCGGCGGCGAAGCGGGCCAGGACGCAGGTGAGTCCGGGCGAGAACGTGGCCCCGATGGCGACGGTGACGCCGCGGGCGTCGGCCTCGGGCCCGAGGTCGAGCAGGGTCCGGACCTCGTCGACGGAATCCGAGGTGGTGACCACGGGCGTCCCCCGCCCCACGAGCGTGCGGGCGAGGGCGGCCTGCTGGCCGGCGGGCGTGGCGAGCACCACGACATCGGCGTCGGGCGGCGACGCGTACGGCCCGGTCTCGAGCACGGCCTTGGCCCCGAGCGACGAGGCCACCTCCTCGGCGCGCGGCGCCCGATCGTCTCGCAGCACCACCTGGACGACGGCGTCCGACGACGCCAGCTGGCGGGCCGCCCGGGTGCCCACGGCACCCAGGCCCACGACGGCGACCCGCATCAGCTGAGCTCGTCGGGCGAGAGCTCTCGCCAGCCGCCACGCTGGGGCGGCGTGCCACCGGTGCCGCGCACCCGCAGGATGGCGGCGATGATCCCGGCTGCGCCCACCGCCACCAGTGCTCGACGGATCAGCGTCACTTCGGCTCCCAGGCGGAGGATCGGGGGACGGGGTCTCGTGGGGCTAGCTGGAATCGAACCAGCGACCTCACCCTTATCAGGGGTGCGCTCTAACCAACTGAGCTATAGCCCCGAGCGGGTGCCGACGGTAGCGGCTCGCGGCCGGGGGATGCGAACCGTTCCGGCTCGGTGCCATCAGCGGGGTGGGGCCACGTCCTCTTCGATCACCACCAGGCGGATGCCGCCCGTGGTCTCGCTGATGATGTTGACCAGCGCGGCGGTGAGGACGGTGACCACCGTGCCGGCCAGCACCCCGACGGCGCCGATCGCGGCACAGGCCCGGAACATCTGGTCGCCGTAGAACCGGTAGTTCTCGAGGCCGACGTCGGCCAGGAAGTCCTGGAGGTTCTCGATCTGTCCGCTCGAGTACGCCAGGCCCCACACCAGCGCCAGGGTGGCGAGGACCGCCACGTACAGGCACGTGTACAGCACGAGCGAGAGCTTGAGCACCGACCACAGCTCCACGCGGCGCACCACCCGCTTGACCCGGCGACCGCGGCGGCCGGTGGGGACCGGACGGGGCTCCGGGACCGGGAGGGCGGCGGTGCTCGACGGCGCGCTGACGGCCGGGGTGGTGGCGGTGACGGTGGTGAAGGTCCCCGGGCGGGGCGTGACCACCGTCGAGTCGGTGGCCGGCGAGGTGGGGTCGGCGCCCACGAACGCCGCCGACCCGTTGCCCGACGCAGGGCGATCGGCCGCCGGCCCGGCGTCGGAGTCCACTGCGGCAGCGCTTGTACCCGCTGCGGCGAGCGGCGGGACCGCTCGGGGCGGGCGTGGCGTGCGCTTGGGCCCGCGTGGTCGACGAGCGGCGGGCGGATCGGTCACGGGCGCCGCAGGCTCGGCAGCATCGGGCCCGGTGCTGCCGGGTCGCTCAACGGACACGGCCGACAGCCTACGGGATGCGCGGCGAGGCTCTGCTTCCCCCCTCGCGCCAGTCGGCCGGCGTGGCGGTCCAGCGGGCGCGCGCCCGCGCCGTGAAGCGGCCTCGGCGGACGGTGACGACCACGTCGAGGTCGACCTCCTCGTAGCTGGTCAGCTGGGCGCCGTTGCGACGGGCGAGGCGAGCCGCAGCCTCCCGGCCATCGGCCGCGCCGGCAAGCGCCGCGGCGTCGGCCGCGGCCTGGGTGGCCCCGCGCTGCGCCGACGCCGCCGCCACGTGGACCAGCCCCACCCCCACCAGGGCCACCAGGACGAGCGCGACGGCCACGAAGGGCACCGCCTGTCCGCCCTGGGACCGGCTGCACCGCCCCACAGCGGGGGACCGACGGGGATGGGACGACGAAGGGGACGGAGACCACCTCATGGACACGACCTTCCTGGGCCCTCGGCGCCGGAGCGCCGGAACTCGGGTGCAGGGGAAGGCGGGGAGGGGGTGAGGGGGTGAGGGGACCGGCCGAGGCCGGCTCACCCGATCAGGTCACTCGTCGTCGTCGCCGGGCGTGAGCACCGGGGCCACCGCGGCCACGGACCGATCGCCCTCGACGTTCATCACCCGGACGCCGGTGGCGTCGCGGCCCTGCGACGAGATGTCGCCGGCCCGCATGCGGGTGACCACGCCGTCGGAGGCCACGGCGAAGATCTCGTCGTCGAGCGCCACCATGAACGCCGACACGACGAATCCCTTCTTGGCGGTGAGCTTGATGCCCCGCACGCCCTGCCCGCCACGGCCCTGGAGGTTGAACTTGTCGAGCTGGGTGCGCTTGCCGTAGCCGCCGTCGGTGACGATCAGGATGGCCGTGTCGTCCCGGGCGACGTCGCAGGAGACGACCTCGTCGCCGGGCTTCATCTTCATGCCGCGCACGCCGGCGGTGGAGCGGCCCATGGGTCGCACGTCGTCCTGGGTGAAGCGGATCGTCATGCCGCTGCGGCTCACCATGAAGATCTCGTCGGCGTCGTTGACCGGGATCACCTTCACCAGCTCGTCGCCGTCGCGCAGGTTGATCGCGATGAGCCCCGCCCGCAGCGACGAGTCGTACTCGCTGAAGCGGGTCTTCTTCACCTGGCCGTTGCGGGTGGCGAAGAACAGGTACTGGTTGGTCTCGTAGTCCCGGGTGTCGATGATCGTGCGGATCTGCTCCCCCGGTTGCAGGGGCAGCAGGTTCACGATGGCCGTGCCGCGCGCCGTGCGCTCCTTCATGGGGATCTCGTGCGCCTTCAGGCGGTACACCCGCCCCAGGTTCGAGAAGAAGAGCAGGTAGGCGTGGGCGGTGGTGGTGAGGATGTGGGCGATGTAGTCCTCGTCGCGGAGCTTGCCGCCCGACACGCCTCGACCGCCACGACCCTGGCTCTTGTAGGTGTCGGCGGCCACGGTCTTCACGTAGCCCTTGGCCGACATCGTGACCACGAGGTCCTCGTCGTCGATGAGGTCTTCGATGTCGATCTCGCCGACGTCGAAGGTGATCTGGGACTTGCGGTCGGTGGCGTACTTCTCCCGGATCTCGCCCAGCTCGGTCTTGAGCACCTGGTACAGCACGGCGCGGTCGCCGAGGATCGCCTCGAGCTCGGCGATGGTGGCCCGCAGCTTCTCCATCTCCTCCTCGAGCTGCGAGCGGCCCAGCCGGGTGAGGCGGTGCAGCTGCATGTCGAGGATGTACTCGGCCTGGACCTCGCTGAACTCGAACGGGGCGGCCTGCAGGGCGGTGCGGGCGGTGTCCTTGTCGGCCGAGGCGCGGATGGTGGCGATGATCTCGTCGATGAGGTCGAGCGCCTTGAGGAGGCCCTCGACGATGTGGGCCCGCTCACGGGCCTTGCGCAGGCGGTACTCGGACCGGCGGGTGATGACGTCGACCTGGTGCTCGACGTAGTGGAAGAGGCACTCGCGCAGGTTGAGGGTGCGGGGCACGCCATCGACCAGTGCCACCGTGTTCACGCCGAACGACGTCTGCAGCGGGGTCCGCTTGTAGAGGTTGTTCAGGATCACCAGCGCCGGGGCGTCTCGCTTGAGGGTGATGGTGATGCGGGTCTTGCCGCCGGAGGACTCGTCGTTGGCGTCGGCGATGCCCTCGAGCTCCTTGTCGGCCACCAGCTCCTTGATCTTGGCCAGCACGGCGCGGGGGCCCACCTGGTACGGCAGCTCGGTGACCACGATGCGGTCCCCGCCGCGGCGGGTCTCCTCGATCTCGGCCACGGCGCGCATGCGGATGGACCCACGACCCGTGCGGTAGGCATCCATGATCCCGCTGCGGCCCATGATCAGCGCGCCGGTGGGGAAGTCGGGCCCCTTCACGAACTCCATGAGCTCGTCGGGCGTGGCGTCGGGGTTGTCCATCAGGTGGACGGTGGCGTCGATCACCTCGCCGAGGTTGTGCGGCGGGATGTTGGTGGCCATGCCCACCGCGATCCCCTGGCCACCGTTGACCAGCAGGTTGGGGAACCGGCTCGGCAGGACCGTGGGCTCGCTGAACTCGCCGGAGTAGTTGTCGCCGAAGTCGACGGTCTCCTCGCCGATGTCCTGGAGCATCGACATGGCGAGCGGGTCCAGCCGGCACTCGGTGTAGCGGGCGGCGGCGGGGCCGTCGTCGGGCGACCCGAAGTTGCCGTGGCCCTGCACCAGCGGGTGGCGCAGGGAGTGGGGCTGGGCCATGCGTACGAGGGCGTCGTAGATGGCGCCGTCGCCGTGTGGGTGGTACTTGCCCATGACCTCGCCGGTGACGCGGGCGCACTTCATGAACGGCCGGTCGGGGCGGGCGCCCACGTCGTACATGCCCCAGAGGATCCGGCGGTGCACGGGCTTGAGGCCGTCGCGCACGTCGGGCAGGGCCCGCGAGACGATGACCGACATGGAGTAGTCCAGGAAGGACCGCTCCATCTCCTCCTCGATCTCGATCGGCTCGATGAGGCCGTAGGGGCCGTCGTCAGGGCCGGTGGGGGGCAGGGTGTCGTCAGGCATGGGCGATCACTTCTTCGATAGCGGCAGCGGAGGGGGCGGACGGCGGGGCGGGGCCGTCAGATGTCGATGAAGCGCACGTCCTTGGCGTTGCGCTTGATGAACTCCTTGCGGGCGTCGACGTCGTCGCCCATGAGGGTGGAGATGGCGGTGTCGGCGGTGGCCGCCTGCTCCACGGTGACCTGCAGGAGCGTGCGCGAGGCGGCGTCCATGGTGGTGGCCTTGAGCTCCTCCCAGTCCATCTCGCCCAGGCCCTTCAGCCGGGCGAACTCCTTCTTGTGGGTGGGGTGCTCGGCGAGGAAGGCGGCCTTGGCGGCGTCGTCCTTCAGGTACACCTTCTCCTTGCCCACCACCGTGGAGTACAGCGGGGGCTGGGCGATGTAGACGTGGCGGTCCTCCACCAGCGGCTTCATGTGGCGGAAGAAGAAGGTGAGCAGCAGGGTGCGGATGTGGCTGCCGTCGACGTCGGCGTCGCACAGCAGGATGATGCGGTCGTAGCGGGCCTTGGAGAGGTCGAACTCCTCGGCGCCGAACCCGGCGCCGATGGCAGCGATGAGGGCCTGGACCTCGGTGTTCTTCAGCATCTTGTCCAGCCGGGCCCGCTCGACGTTGAGGATCTTGCCGCGGATGGGGAGGATCGCCTGGGTGCGGGGATCGCGGGCGCTCGTGGCCGAACCGCCGGCGGAGTCGCCCTCCACGATGAACAGCTCGCACTCGGAGCGATCGCGGCTCGAGCAGTCGCGCAGCTTGTCGGGCATGCCGGCGCCGTCGAGCGCCGACTTGCGACGGGTGGCGTCTCGGGCGGTGCGGGCGGCGGCGCGGGCGCGCTGGGCGTCGATGCCCTTCTTGACGATCTTGTTCGCCTCGGTGGGGTGCTCCTCGAGCCAGTCGGCCAGCTTCTCGTTGGTGGCCTTCTGCACCAGGGTCTTGATCTCGGGGTTGCCGAGCTTGGCCTTGGTCTGGCCCTCGAACTGCGGCTCGCGCAGGCGCACCGAGATGATGCCGGTGAGGCCCTCCCGCACGTCTTCGCCGGCGAGGTTGGCGTCCTTCTCCTTGAGCAGGTTGCGCGACCGGGCGTACTTGTTGAGCACGGTGGTGAGGGCGGCCCGGAAGCCCTCCTCGTGGGTGCCGCCCTCGATGGTGGCGATGCCGTTGGCGAAGCTGTGGAGCCCGTCGGTCTGGTAGCCCTCGTTCCACTGGAAGGCGATCTCGACCTCGTGGGCGTCCTCGGCCTGGTCGATGTAGCCCACCCGGCTGAACAGCGGGTTCTTGGTGGCGTTGACGTGCTTGACGAAGTCGACGATGCCGTTGGCGTACTTGTAGACCACCGGCTCGTTGTCGTGGCCCTCGCGCTGGTCCACGAAGCGGATCTCGAGCGCCTTGTTCAGGAACGCCATCATCTGGAAGCGCTCGAGCATGGTGCGCGCCACGAACTCGGTGGACTCGAAGATCACCGGATCGGGCCAGAACGACACGGTGGTGCCGGTGCGGCCCCGGGGCGCGTCGCCCACGACCTCGAGCTTGGTGCGCTTGGAGCCGCCATCGGCGAACTCGATCTGGTGGCGCTTGCCATCCCGGTCCACCTCGACCACCACCCGCTCGGAGAGGGCGTTGACGACCGACACGCCCACGCCGTGGAGGCCGCCGGACACCTTGTAGCCGTCTCCGCCGAACTTGCCGCCGCCGCCGAGCTTGGTGAGGGCGATCTCGACGCCGGTCATCTTGAACTCGGGGTGGACGTCGGTGGGGATGCCGCGGCCGTTGTCCACCACCCGGCACCCGCCGTCGGCCAGGAGTGTGATGTCGATCCGGTCGCAGTAGCCGGCCATCGCCTCGTCGACCGAGTTGTCGACCACCTCCCACACGAGGTGGTGCAGGCCGGAGATGCCGGTGCCGCCGATGTACATGCCCGGGCGCTTCCGGACGTGCGCCAGGCCCTCCAGGATGGTCATGGAACTGGCGTCGTAGGACTTCGGTGCGGCAGCCACGGCGCGGCCTTTCAAGAGCGACGGAGGAGAGGGCGAGCGCCGAGCCGCCCGGCGAGCTCGCAAGGGGGTGCGAACGACTCGGCGGGGCGCATCACGATGCCTCCAGGCTACCACGCGACCCACCGTTCCCCGACCATCCCCCGGGGTCGGCGAAGGTGCCAGGATCGTTGGCTGGCAAGGGTTTCCGGGCGGTCAGCGGGCGCGAACGCGCACCTGGACCGAGGTCACCTCGCCGGCGCCCACGAGCTGGGCGATCCGGGCCACGATGTCGGCCTCGGACCACCGCAGGTGGCTGGCCCAGCCGGGGCTGTCGACCCCGATCCGCAGCTGCCCGGACTCGATGGCGAGGGGGCGAGCGTGCTCGGCCACCTCGGGCCCGACCACCTCGGCCCAGCGCTCGTGCACCACCACGATCGCGTCTCGGGAGGGCGCCCCGAGCGATGCCAGCACCGCGTCGAGCGCGCCGGCGAGCGGGGCCGGCTCGGACCCGCCGCGGGCGTCGGAGGTGGGCAGCGGCGACCAGGGCACGCCACCATCCTCCCACGCCCCCCTGACCGTCGGGCGCGCTCAGCCCGCGGTCACGACGCCCTCGGCCACGTGCAGCACCCGGCCGGGCACGGCCCCGGCGGGCAGGCCGCTCGCGGTGCTGAGGATCGTCTGGCCCGACGGCAGCGACGCCAGCAGGGCGGCGCTGCGATCGGGGTCGAGCTCGGAGAACACGTCGTCGAGGAGGAGCACGGGCGCCGATCCGGTGCGGCGGGTCACCACCTCGTGGGCGGCGAGGCGCAGGGCCAGCGCCAGGGACCGCTGCTCCCCCTGCGAGGCGTGGGTGCGGGCGGGGAGGCCGCCGAGCACCAGGTCCAGCTCGTCCCGATGGGGGCCGACCGTGGAGACGCCACGCCGCAGGTCGTCGCGCCGAGCCGCCAGGAGCGCGTCGGCGAGCCCGGTGGCGAGCCAGGCCGGCTCGTAGGTGGCCCGGACCTCGGCCGAGCGCCGGGCGACCCGGTCGTAGGCCACGCCGAGCACCGGTTCGAGCTCGGCCACCAGCTCGCGACGGGCGAGGGCCAGCGCCTCCCCCGCTGCGGCCAGCTTGGCGTCGAACACGTCGAGCGTGAGCTCCACCTCGGCGGTGAGGCGTCCCCCGGCCTGCTTGAGCAGGGCGCCTCGCTGGCGCAGGATCCGATCGAGGTCGCTGCGGGCCTGGTCGTGGCGAGGGTGCAGCGACACCAGCGTGTCGTCCAGGTAGGTGCGCCGGTCCCCCGGCCCGCCCTTCACCAGGGTCAGGTCGTCGGGCGAGAACACGGTGGTGCGGAGGGCGCCGAGCAGGTCGCGAGCCCGGCGCAGCGGTTGGCGGTTCAGCTGGGTGCGGTTGCGCCCGTTGGCCACCAGCTCGGCCTCGAGCAGCAGGTCACGGCCCTCGCGCTCGGCCTCGGCGCGCACGATCGCCCGCTCCGCGCCGGCCCGGATGAGGGCGTCGGTGGGCGCGCCGCGGAACGATCCCAGCGTGGCGAGGTAGCCCACGGCCTCGAGCAGGTTGGTCTTGCCCTGCCCGTTGGGCCCCACCACCGCGGTCAGGCCCTCGTCGAAGGTGACGTCGGCCTCGCGGTAGCCCCGGAAGTCGGTGAGCCAGAGGCGGCGGAGGTGCACGAGGAGCAGCAGGTGGCGCGCGGCGGGCCGCCGGCGCTCAGGAGACGCGGACGGGCATCAGGAGGTAGAGGAACTCCTGGGCGCCGGCCGAGCGGATCACCGCCGGCTTCTGGGCATCGACCGTGTCGAGGGTGATCTCGTCGCCCGGGGTGACGTCGACACCGCTCAGCAGGTAGTCGGGGTTGAACGCCACCGTGAGCTCCTCCCCCGAGTAGGTGGCATCGAGCTGCTCGTGGGCCTGGCCGACGTCCTGGGTGATCGCCACCAGCTCGAGGCCGTCCGCGCTCATGGCGAGGCGGACCGGGGTGTTGGGCTCGCGGGCCATGAGCTTCACCCGGCGCACGGCCTCGGCCAGCGCCTCGCGTCCCACGGTGAGCCGGTTGGGGTGGCTGGCCGGGATCAGCCCTCGGTAGTTGGGGAACTCGCCCTCGATGAGGCGGGTGGTGAGCCGGATCCCGCCCACCTCGAAGGTGGCCTCCCGCTCCCCCAGCCGCAGGGTGATCTCCTCCGCGTCGCCCAACAACCGCTCGAGCTCCTTGAGCGCCCGCGACGGCACGAGGACGCTCTGGCCCTCGCGCAGGACGGTGGTGCCGGGGAGGTCCCGGACGGCGAGGCGGTACGAGTCGGTGGCCACGAGGCGCAGGCCGCCCTCCTCGGCCGCCATGAGCACGCCGGTGAGGATCGGGCGGGCGTCGTCGGCGCTGGCGGCGGGCACCACCTGGTGCAGGGCGGCGGCGAAGTCCTTCGCGGTGAGGGTGACGGCGTCGTCGGCCGGCATGGCCAGGCGGGGGAACTCGTCAGCCGGCAGCAGCCGGAGGGAGGACTCGAAGCGACCGGCGGTGATGCTGGCCTCGTCGCCGTCGACCGCGAGCTCCACCCGGGGATCGCCGAGCGAACGCACGAGGTCGGAGGCGATCTTCGACGGGAGCACCGCCACGCCATCGCGCTCGCCCGCCACCTCGAGCTCCACGGCGATCGTGAGCTCGAGGTCGCTACCGGTGAGCTTGAGGCGGTTGCCCGTGAGCTCGGCCCGCACGCCGGCGAGCACCGGCAGGGCGCCACCACGGTTGGCGACGGCACGACCGGCCGCGCTGAGGGCCTCGACGAGGTGGTCTCGCTCGCAACGGAACTTCACGACGGACGCTCGCTTTCTCCGGAGAGGGTGCTGATCAGAAGGTGGTGGTGGTGGTAGGGCCTGTGGATTGTGGACAACCTCGCGTCGGCGCAGGTCAGCCTCGGGGTGGTGCCCGCACCCGTCGTCCCCAGCGTCCCACAGGTGGAGCCTCCGGTCGGACATGGGCCGTGGACGACGGCTCCGTCATCCACCGTTCGCCCGCCGGTGGTCCCCCGTCCATCCCCGCGTCGTCCACAGGTGCGGTGCGGGTTGGTCCCCCGGCTATGCCCAGGTCCCTGTGGATGGTGGTGGAAAACCGACGTGACCGGCGACACGGCGCCGAGGCGGCAGATCCCCACCTCAGCCGCCCTTGCGGATCTGCTGGACCAGCTCGGTGACCTGGTTGTAGATCTGGCGGCGCTCCCCCATGAGCGCCTTGATCTTCTCCACGGCGTGGATGACCGTAGTGTGGTCCCGGCCGCCGAACTCCCGGGCGATGGCGGGGTACGACAGGTCGGTGAGCTCCCGGAACACGTACATGGCCACCTGGCGGGCGGTCACCAGCGGGCGCTGGCGGCTCTTGCCCTTGATCTCCTCGATGGTGAAGTCGAACATCTCGGCGGTGGCCTCGAGGATCAGCTGGGGCGTGATCTGCCGGGGCTGACGGTCGCCCAGGATGTCGTGCAGGTGCTTCTCGGCCTCTTCCAGCGTCAGCGGTGCCTTCACGAGCTTCCCGAGGGCGCTCACGCGGTTGAGGGCGCCCTCGAGCTCGCGGATGTTGTCGGTGATGTTGGTGGCGATGAAGAGCAGCACGTCGTCGGGGATCGGGACCGGCTCGCCCTCGGCCTTCTTGCGGAGGATGGCGAGGCGGGTCTCGAGGTCCGGCGGCTGGATGTCGGTGGTGAGCCCCATCTTGAACCGGCTGCGCAGGCGGTTCTCCAGCGTGGAGATGGCGTCGGGCGGCCGGTCCGAGGACAGCACGAGCTGGCGGCGACCCTCGTGGAGGGCGTTGAACGTGTGGAAGAACTCCTCCTGGGTCTCCTTGCGGTTCTCCAGGAACTGGATGTCGTCCACCAGCAGGACGTCGACCTCCCGGTAGCGGCGCTTGAACTCGGCCTGGCTGTTGAGGCGGATCGACTCGATGAACTGGTTCAGGAAGGTCTCGCTGGTGACGTAGCGCACCACGTAGTCGGGGTAGTTCTCCTCCACGTAGTGCTTGATGGCCTGGAGCAGGTGGGTCTTGCCCAGGCCGGCGTCTCCGTAGATGAACAGGGGGTTGTACGAGCGTCCGGGCGTCTCGGCCACGGCCAGGGCGGCGGCGTGGGCGAAGCGGTTCGACGTGCCGGTCACGAAGTCGTCGAAGGTGAGGTTGCGGTGGTCGGCCTCCGCGGGCGTGCCGTTGGGGGCCGCCGGCTCCTCCACGGTCTCGGGTGGCGAGCCGAGCCAGTCGTCGAGCGGATCGGGGAACAGGCTGGGCTCGGGCGGGTTCGGGCGGACCACGAGCTCGATCTGCAGCTCCGGTCCCCCGGCGTCGCGGATGATGTCCTCGACCAGGAGCAGGTAGCGGGTCTCGACGCGGTCCTTCACCATCGAGTTGGGCACGGCGAGCCGGAAGGTGCCGTCCACCAGGTCGAGCGGCCGGATGTCCTGGAAGGTCGACGACCAGACGGCATCGGAGACCTGGGCCTGCAACGAGGCCTCGCACCTCGTCCACAGATCTGCTGCGTCTGCCACCGGCTGGGCCATCCCTCCTGCAGGGCGTTCCACAGCCAGGTCCACACGCTGTGGAAAACGCGCCACGTGCCGGTCGGACCACGGAGGGTCCCGGGGCACGGTCTGTCGGTTTCGCGCCGCCGATCGAACCAGACGATCCCGCGGCGGGAGCGGACCGTAGCACCGCCTCGGAGGTCGCGCACACGGCCCGAGAGGCGCGGCGCGCCCGCGCCCGCCGGGTGTCGGGCTCGGCCGCGATTGCTCCTGCGCACCGTGGGGACCTAGCGTTGTCGATCGCCCGCAGGTGGGCACGGCCGGGCGCGTCCGGGCCGTCATTCGTCGCCGGCGCCGCCGCCGGCCCGGCCGGGTCCGCTCGACCCGGCCCCGAGGAGGAAACCCAGTGAAGCGCACCTTCCAGCCCAACGTCCGCAAGCGGGCCAAGAACCACGGCTTCCGGGCCCGGATGTCCACCCGGGCCGGCCGCGCCGTGCTGCGCAGCCGCCGCGCCAAGGGCCGGGCGAAGCTGTCGGCCTGATCGACCCCATCCGGGACCGTCGGACCTTCCTCGCCCTCCGTGCCGACGGGGTCCGGGTCCGCCGCGGTGCGCTGGGCGCCACCTACCTCGACGACGGGTCCGACCCCGTCCGGGTCGGCTACGCCATCACCACGCGGGTGGGCGGTGCGGTGGTCCGCAACCGGATCCGGCGGCGCCTGCGTTCCGTGCTGGCCGACCTGGAGCGGTCGGGCTCGGCGGTGCTGCCGAGCGGTGCCCTGCTCATCTCCGTCGGTCCCGATGCGATCCGACGAACCCCTGACGAACTGAGGAACGACGTGGTCCGCCTCCTCGACGCACTCGAGTCCCGCCGCCGGTCGGCCCGATGAGCCCGGTGGCGCGCGCCCTGCGCTGGTGCATCCGCCTCTACCAGCAGCTGCGCGAGGGGCGGCCGTCGCCGTGCCGCTACCGGCCCACCTGTTCGTCCTACGCCCTGGAGGCGGTCGAGGTCCACGGCGCAGGACGCGGCTCGTGGCTGGCCGTCCGCCGGCTGTGCCGCTGCCACCCGTGGGGTGGCCACGGCTGGGACCCCGTTCCCCTGCCCGAGCCGGCGTCTGATCCCGGCTCCGACAACCTCCGCGATCGGACGGTCATCTGATGTACACCCTCATCGCCAAGCCGCTCGAGTTCTTCTACGAGATCTGGCCCAACTACGCCGGCGCGATCTCGCTGCTGACGCTGAGCATCATGATCCTGCTGCTCCCGCTGACCCTGAAGGGGACGCGGTCGATGCTGGCCATGCAGCGCCTGCAGCCCGAGCTGAAGAAGATCCAGAACAAGCACCGCGACGATCGGCAGAAGCTGAACGAAGAGGTGATGAAGTTCTACAAGGAGAACAACATCAACCCCATGTCGGGGTGCCTGCCGCTGCTGCTGCAGATGCCGGTGTTCTTCGTCTTGTACCGCACCCTCTACGAGCTGCTGAACCGGGCTCCCTACGGCGAGGACATGGGCCGCGCGGTGGCCCGCTCGGTCAACGGGGTCCAGGGCGGCGTCTACCACGAGTTCGGGTTCTTCCAGCCCAAGCACCTCGATACGGGCTCGTCGCTCTACCGCGACCTCAGCAACACCAGCCAGATGAAGTCCTTCGGGATCAACCTGGCCGAGTCGGCCCAGCAGGCGTTCGGGAACGGCTTCGTGAAGGCGATCCCGTTCATCGTGCTGGTCCTCGGCGTGACCGCCAGCAGCTACTACCAGCAGCGCCAGATCGCCGGGCGCAACCCGCAGGCGGCGGCGGTCAACCCCCA
>JAHBSN010000053.1 GCA_019639095.1 Actinomycetota bacterium | reverse complement strand
GGTCCGGTTCATGCTCAAGGCCATGGGCCAGGAGGGGCCCCACGTCACCGCGGCCACGTTCTGCTATGCGCTCACCCCCTACGTCCTCACCCTCGCGGCGCGCCTGTCGGTGATCCTGCTCCCCTACGCCGGCCTGCCCTGGCTGATCGGCCTCACGGTGCTCTCGCTGCGCCGGCGCCGATGGCGGGAGCCGGCGCTGTTCGCGCTGGTGGTGGCCACCATCGGCAGCGTGAACGCCACCGCGCTCATCCTGTGCGGGTTCGGCCCCCTGCTGTGGATCTTCCACGAGGTGGCCGTCACCCGCGAGGTGCGCCTCCGCGACGCCCTGGCCGCGGTGGGCCGGATCGGCGTCCTCACGGTCGGCTGCTCGCTGTGGTGGCTGTCGGGCCTCTGGGCGCAGGGCGGGTACGGCATCGAGATCCTCCGCTACACCGAGACCGCCGAGACCGTGGCCATGGCGTCGCTCTCGCTCGAGGTGCTCCGCGGCCTCGGCTACTGGTT
Source organism: Actinomycetota bacterium (assembly GCA_019639095.1). Taxonomy (GTDB): domain Bacteria; phylum Actinomycetota; class Acidimicrobiia; order Acidimicrobiales; family Iamiaceae; genus Aquihabitans. Next base: position 15,225 of record JAHBSN010000053.1, on the reverse strand, counting down.
CTTCTACGGCGAGGACCGCTACGGACCCTGGATCGCGCCGTCGCGCAGCTACATGGACAACCCGCTGCTGATCGGGGTCACCTACGCGATCCCGGCCATCGGGATGGTGGGTGCGGCGGCCGCCCGCTTCCGCGAGCGGATGTTCTTCCTGCTGCTGCTGGCCCTCGGGCTGTTCCTGGCGGTGGGCGCCCACCCCTGGGACCACCCCGCCCCGGCCAGCGCTGCGGTGAAGGCGTTCCTCGAGTCCGACGTCGGCCTGTCGATGCGCAGCCTCCCGCGCGCCGCGCCGCTGGTGGTGCTGGCGCTGTCGGTGTTCGCCGGTGCTCTCATCGCGGCCATCAGCGCCGAGCGACCTGGCCTCGCCCGCCCGCTCACCGCCGGCCTGGTGGCGCTCAGCGTGCTGGCGCTGCCCCCGCTGTGGCGCGGCCAGCTGGTGGACGCCAACCTGGATCGGGCCGAGCAGATCCCTGGCTACTGGACCGAGGCGGCCCGGGCGCTCGACGCCCGCGACGACGGCACCCGGGTGCTCGAGGTGCCCGGCACCGACTTCGCGTCCTACCGGTGGGGCAACACCGTCGACCCCGTGCTCCCCGGCCTGATGGATCGCCCCTACGTGGCCCGTGAGCTCATCCCGTACGGCTCGCCGGCGTCGGCCGACCTGCTGAACGCCTTCGACCACCGCCTACAGGAGCAGATCTTCGACCCGCAGGCCCTGGCCCCGATGGCCCGGTTCATGTCGGCGGGCGACGTCTCGGTCCGCTCCGACCTCAGCTACGAGCGGTTCAACACGCCACGGCCCCGCACCCTCTGGAGGCTGCTCAGCACCGCCCCGGGGATCCTCGAGGTCCTCGGGTTCGGCCCGGCGGCGCGCAACACCCCCCGGGCCGACCTCCCGCTCCTCGACGAGCAGGCGCTGCTCACCCCGCCCGACCTGCCCGACCCGCCCGAGGTCGGCGTGCTGGGCATCGAGGACCCGGAGAAGGTCGTGCGCACGGCGCCCACCGAGTCCCCGGTGGTGCTCTCCGGCGACGGCGACGGCATCGTCGACGCCGCCTCCGCCGGCCTGCTCACCGGGCACGAGTTGGTGCTGTACTCGGCCTCCTACGCCGGCGACGCGGCCGGCCTGCGCGAGCAGGTCGGTCGAGATGCCGCCCTCGTGCTCACCGACACGAACCGCCGCAGCGCGCGCCGGTGGGGCACGGTGCGGGACAACACCGGCATCACCGAACGGCCGGGCCAGGAGGCCCTGGTCAGGGACTGGAAGGACCAGCGCCTCGAGGTCTTCGAGGGGGCCACCGACGACCACGCCACCGTCACCGAGTCCCGGGGCGACGTGTGGGCGGACGCCACGAGCTACGGCAACTCCGTATCGCTCACGCCCGAGGACGACCCGACCTTCGCCGTCGATGGCGACATCAACACGGCCTGGCGCACCGGCGGGTTCTCGGCGGCCGACGGCGAGCGGCTCCGCATCACCTACCGCCACCCGATCACCACCGACCGGCTCACGCTGCTCCAGGCCTGGGGCGGGGTGCGCACCCGCACCATCTCGCGCGTCGGCATCGCCTTCGACGGCGGTGCCAGCACCCCCTACGACCTCGACGAGGCCTCGCGCCCCGACCAGCCCGCCGACGACGGCACCGCCGGCAGGTCATCACTGCTCCCGACGGACCTTCCGCACGGTCGACATCACGATCGAGGCACCGACTGATCGCCTGCCGCTGTTGGGATCAGCGCCGTCGGCTTCGCCGAGGTCGTGGCCGTCGACGAGGACGGCACCCGCCCGGTGGCCGACGACGTGGTGCGCCTCCCCACCGACCTGATGGACGTCACCGGCCACGACGCCCTCGACCGACCGCTGGCGGTGGTCCTCACCCGGCTCCGGGTGGCGGGCACCGTCGCCGTGCGGAGCGACCCCGAGCGTTCGATGGCCCGCACGCTGTCGCTGCCGGATGCCCGGTCCTTCGCCGTGACCGGCCAGGTCCGGCTGTCGAACCGGGCGGTGGGCGACAACGTGGTCGATGCGGCGCTCGGCGTGCCCGGCGCCGACGACGGCGGGGTGACCGCCACGTCCAGCCGGCGGCTCCCCGGGGGCCTGGTCAACCGGGCGATGGCCGCCATCGACGGCGACCCCGACACCTGGTGGAGCCCGGGCTTCCTCGACCAGCGGGGCGAGTTCGTCGACTACGTGGCGGCCCGACCCGTCACGGTGGACCACCTCGACCTCACGGTCCTGAACGACGGGCGCCACTCGGTGCCGCGGTCGCTGGAGGTGGCGGTGGGCGAGGGCGACGACCTCGACGTCCAGACGGTCGACCTCCCGACGATCGACGACCAGACCACCGAGAACGGCACCACCACCGTCACGCTCCGCCTGCCCCGCACCGTTCGCGGGCGCCACGTCCGGGTCACCGTCCCCGATCGGGACGGCTCGGTGCGAGATGTCGAGACCCTCGACTGGTTCACCGGCAAGCCGCTGATCATGCCGATCGGCCTGGCCGAGCTCGGGATCCCGGGGCTCGAGGCCCCGCCGATGCCGGCGCGGATCGACGACACGTGCCGCGACGACCTGCTCGAGGTCGACGGACGGGGCGTGGCCCTCTCGATCTCGGGCACCACCGCCGACCTGCTCGCCGGCAAGGCGCTCACCGCCCGCACCTGCGACGACGACGGGGTCGGGCTGCCCGAGGGGAGCTCCACCCTGCGCACCGCCCGCGCCGACTTCACCGGGCTCGACGTGGACCGCCTCGTGCTGCGGTCCGCGGCCGGGGGCGATGCCGATGCCGAGCAGGGCGCGCTGGTGGCGGGATCGAGGCCCGGCGACGGCCGACCCGACGTACGGGTCGACGCCCAGGGTCGCACGAGCATCGACGCCACCGTGACCGACGCCGACCAACCGTTCTGGATCGTGCTGGGCCAGAGCTACAACCAGGGCTGGCACGCCTCGGCCGACGGGGAGGACCTCGGGCCGCCCACGCTCGTGGACGGCTACGCCAACGGCTGGGAGGTGCCGGCGGGCGCATCGGTCGACATCCACCTCGAGTGGACTCCCCAGCGGGTGGTCTGGGGTGCGATCTGGGCGTCGCTCGGCTTCGTGCTGGTGGCGCTGGTGCTGGCGCTCCGGCCCCGGCGCGCCGCCGACGTCGCCGACGACGGCTGGGTGCCCCTCGACGCCCGGCCCAGCATGCCGCGGCCGTTCCAGCTGGCCCGCCTCCTCCGCTACGCCGGGCCGACCCCGTCGCGCTTCGCCCTCGTGGCCACCGTGGCGGCCGCCCTGGTGGCGGGGTTCGCCCTGGTGAGCCCGGCCGCCGGGATCGGCCTCGCGGTCGTGGCCGGCCTGGCCCTCCGGGTCCCGCGGATCCGCCCGGTCCTCGTGCTCGGCGGCCCGGCGCTGTTCGGGGCCAGCGCCCTCGTGCTGCTCGCCCGCCAGGCGGTGTCGTCGCTGCCCACCGGCTTCGACTGGCCCACCTACTACGACGTGCTCCAGGGCCCGGCCTGGGTGGCGGTCCTGCTCCTGGTGCTCGACGCGGTGGTCGATCGGTGCTGGCTGCGGCGCTGGTGGCCCACGGCGGACTCGCCGGCCTGACCCGCCTCACCTGGGCCGATGTCGATCGGCGGCCTGCAGGTCTCAAGGCGGCGGTCCGGCGGCCGATAGGACGCATGTCACCCCCGCCGGGCCACGGTGGGGTGCGCCGGAGAGGAAGGGGCAGGACCGATCAAGTCGAGAGGAGGTTCTCCCCGCTCCGCCGTCGAGAGCGCCGGCCGCCACACGCGCATCGACGTGGGCGTGCTCGTGGCCGTCTGCACCGTGCTGGTGGCCCTGGCGATCCACTACAACGTGGTCGACGCCCTGGCCAGCCGGGCCTCGGCCAACTCGAGCGGCACCCTCGACGGCGGGATCGCCCTCCTGCTGCTCGTGCCGCTCGCCACCACGATCTACGCCCGCCGCCGCTACCGCGAGGCCGTGGCCGTGCGCCGCGAGCTGGTCCACCTGTCCCTGCACGACGCCCTCACCGGCCTCCCCAACCGGCGCCTCCTGATCGACTGGCTGGCCGGCGACATCGCATCGGCCCAGCAGATGAGCGCCCAGACCGGCGTGCTGTTCGTGGACCTCGACCGGTTCAAGTTCGTCAACGACACCCACGGCCACGAGGTCGGCGATCGCCTCATGCGGGCCGTGGCCGACCGCCTCCGCCACATGCTCGAGCCCGGCGACCGTCTCGTGCGCTTCGGCGGCGACGAGTTCGTGATCGTGTGCCCGGCGCTCAACGGCGTGGCCGCCGCCGAGAAGGTGGCCAAGCGGGCCATCGGGCTGATCGAGGCCCCCTTCACCATCGGCGACGAGTCGATCCGCATCTCCGCCAGCGTCGGCATCGCCCTCGCCGAGCACCGGGGCGTGAAGCCCGAGGACGTCCTGCGCGACGCCGACGTGGCCATGTTCCAGGCCAAGGCCCAGGGTCCCGGCCACGTGGTGGCCTTCGACCGCTCGCTGTCGGGCACCCTCACCCCGGCCACGGCCGAGGAGCAGATCCGCACCGCGCTCGAATCGGGCGACTTCCACCTCCACTACCAGCCCGTGGTCGACCTGACCACGGGCCACATCGTGGGGGCCGAGGCCCTCCTGCGCTGGGTGTCGCCGTCGCGGGGCACCATGTCGCCCGCCGAGTTCATCCCGATCCTGGAGGAGACGGGCCTCATCGTGCCCGTCGGCACCTGGGTGCTCGAGGAGGCATGCCGCCAGGCCGTCCGCCTCCGCAACCAGTTCCCGGACCGTCCGCCGCTCGCCGTCACGGTGAACGTGTCGGCCCGCCAGATCGCCCAGGTCGGGTTCGGCGACGTGGTGGCCAACGCCCTCCAGTCAACGGGGGTGTCCCACGGGCAGATCCACCTGGAGATCACCGAGGGCGCCCTCATGCACGACGTGTCGTCGGCGTGGGCCGTGCTGCGCCAGGCCAAGGCGCTCGGCGTGAAGCTCGCCCTCGACGACTTCGGCACCGGCTACTCGTCGCTGTCCTACATCCGGCGCTTCAGCCTCGACATGCTCAAGATCGACAAGTCCTTCATCGACGGCATCGACTCCAGCCCCGAGGACCGAGCCATCGTCGAGCACGTGGTGGGCATGGCCGACGCCCTCGGCATGAAGACGGTGGCCGAGGGGGTGGAGCGCCCCGAGCAGCTCGCGTGGCTGCGCCGGCTGGGCTGCCGCCTGGCCCAGGGCTACACGCTCTCGCGCCCGCTGCCCGCCGACGAGCTCGAGGAGCTGGTCCGCAAGAAGATCGAGGAGCCCTTCGAGATCGGCCCGGTGCCGGTGCGCGGTCCGGAGCTCGAGATCCCCCAGCAGCTGCGCAGCTCCGCCCCGCCGCCGGCGCCGGTGCCCGGACCGTCGAACCTCTTCGAGGTGCGCCCCGACCTGCATCCCGAGCCGCCCGAGCCCCGGCCGTCGAGCCGCCTCGGCGTGGACCCCGACGGGGACCTGCTGGCGGAGGCCTCCGGCATGGACCTCTCCACGCTCACCCGCCCCAAGCGGGGTCCGGCGCTCCCCCGCCTGCGCGAGTACCGGCCCCCGGACGGGACCGAGCAGCCCGCCTGAGCGAGCCTGCTGGCGGCGTCAGCTGTCGATGGTGAAGAAGCGGTCCAGGCCGGTGGTGGCGAGGGCCGACGCCGGGATGCCCCGGAAGTGCCGCAGCACGAGGTCTCCACCGAGCTGGCGCAACCGCTTGGTGGCCGCCACCATCGCGCCCAGGCCCGTGGAGTTCACGAAGGTCACCTCGCCGAAGTCGAGCACCACGGTGGTGGAGCCGGCCTCGATGGCGGCGTCGATGGCGTCGACGAGCAGGTGCGACGTGCTCAGGTCGATCTCCCCCGCCAGGGCCAGGACGCCCGAGGCGTCGACCTGCGTGGCGGTCACGGTGAGCAGCGGCGTGGACATGTCCCGCCGATCCTGTCACAGACTGCCGGTATCCGACCAGGGGTTCCTGTGCCGCAACGCGCGCTCCTGGGTCAGACGCGCACGGGCCGGCCGCCGTCGGCGGCCGAGCGGTAGACGGCGTCCACGAGGCGGTGCGGGCGCACGGCGTCGCGCAGCGTGGGCCACGCCGGCGTGCCGGCGGTGGCCGCCCGCACGAAGGCACCGTCGGGGTTGCCCGTGACCAGGCCCAGCTCGGCGCATCGGGCCACCAGCTCGGGCCCTTCCAGGGTCTGGTGGTCCTCCCCTGCCGTGGACCACGACACCGGTCCCTCCCAGTCGTTCTCGAGGCTCACGTAGCGCCGCTCGCAGAACACCTCGACGCGCCGCAGGCTGGGCCGCTCGAGCACGTCGTGCCAGATCGTGGTGTGGACGCCCGCTCCCCCGTCGGCCAGGCCGACCACGGTGGCCACCGAGTCCTCGATGCCGTCGATGCCGTGGAAGTTCGCCGACCGGGCCGACACGTCGGCCACCGGGCCCACCACCTGCTCGAGGATGTCGAGGTCGTGGATGGCGTGTTCGAGCAGGGTCCCCGCCCCGGCGCGGGTGCGGTCGCCCCGCCACGTGGAGGCGTACATCCCCTGGACCGGGATGTACTGGTCGTCGCGGAAGCCGAACGACATCACCCGCCCGGCGGCCGGGTCGGCCACCAGGTGGCGCAGGAGGGCGAACGCGGGCGAGCGGCGCAGCACCAGGCCCACCTGGTTGACCACGCCGGTGGCCTCCACCACCTCGGCCATGGCCAGGGCGGCATCGGCGTCGAAGGCCAGCGGCTTCTCGCAGAACACGGCCAGGCCCCGCTCGGCCGCCGACCGCACCAGGCGGGCGTGCTCGGAGGTCCACGTGCACACGTACACGGCGTCGCACCCGTCGAGCACCTCGTCCTCGGAGGCGCACGCGCTGGCACCCCAGCCGGCGGCGAACTCCTCGGCGCGGTCGTGGTCGGGGTCGTGCACGCCGGCGAAGCGGAACGCCTCGCCGGACTCGGCCAGGCCGAAGGCGTGGAAGTGGGCGATCAGCCCGGCGCCGAGGAACCCGACCCGCACGTCAGCTGGTGGCTCGCACGAGGGCGTGCTGCACCAGCTCCAGGAGCGTCATCTTGGTGGACTCGCGGTCTCGGGCGTCGAGCGGGATGACCGGGGTGTCGGGCGACACCGCCAGGGCCTCGCGCACGTCGTCGGGCGAGTGGGTGGAGGCCCCGTCGAAGCAGTTCATGCCCACCACGAAGGGGATGCGGTGCTCCTCGAAGTAGTCGACCGCCGGGAAGCAGTCCTCGAGCCGGCGGGTGTCGATCAGCACCACCGCACCGATGGCGCCGCGCACCAGGTCGTCCCACATGAACCAGAACCGGTCCTGGCCGGGGGTGCCGAACAGGTACAGGATGAGGTCGCTGCCGAGGGTGATGCGGCCGAAGTCCATGGCCACCGTGGTGGTGGTCTTGGTGGCCACCTTCGACGTGTCGTCCACGCCTTCGCTCACCGCGGTGAGCGCGGCCTCGGTGGTGAGGGGCTCGATCTCCGAGATCGAGCCGACGAAGGTGGTCTTGCCGACGGCGAAGCCGCCGGCGACCACGATCTTCACCGGCATGGGGGCCGGGCCGGAGCCGGCGTCCATGTCGTCGGCAATCGCCGTGTCAGAGGGCTTGGAGACCATCGAGGACCCTTTCGAGCAGACGGAGATCGGGGCGGCCGTTGGCAGACCGCGTGTTGACGGCGACGTACCCCTCGTCGATCAGGTCGCCCAGGATGACCCTGGTGACCCCGAGCGGAAGCCTAAGGCGGGCCGAGATCTCGGCCGTGGATTGGGGGGTGGCGAGCAGCACGACGATCTGGCCCCGCTCGAGGGGCAGGGCGTGGCCGTGCTCCTCCCCGCGGGGCGTGCGGTAGACCATCGTCTCGATCTGGAGCTCGGCACGGGCGCGCGTGCGCCCGCCCGTGATGGCGTACGGACGGACGCGGAGGCCGTCGCCGGTGTCGCCGAACGAGCTCATCGCTGGTCTCGGAGGGTCGTGTGCCGCCAGGTCATCGGGGCAGGGCGGACTGCAGCTCGGCGCGCAGTTCGGGGGTCAGGACCTGTCCGGCTCGTTCCACCAGGACGGTCATCTCGTAGGCGACGAGGCCGACGTCGCTGTCGCCGTCGGCCACCACGGCGAGGCAGGAGCCGTCGCTGATGCCGGTGACGAACAGGAACGCCCGCTCCATCTCGATCACGATCTGGGTGACGGCTCCGCCGCCGAAGCGGCCGGCGGCGCCGTAGGCCAGGCCGATCAGGCCCGACGCCACGGCGGCGAAGCGATCGGCGGCGTCGGGGTCGAGGCCCCGGGAGACGGCCATCGGCAGGCCGTCGGCCGACACGACGACCGACTCGCTGACCCCCGGCACCCGGTCGACGAAGTTCTCGACCAGCCAGTTGACGTTGCGGGCGGCGGCGCTCAGATCGGTCATGGGCTTCCCTCTTCGTGGGTGGATCCGGCGGGGACCGGCTCTTCGGTACGGGCTCGTTGCTGGCCGTCGCGGTAGCGGGACAGCAGGTTGCGGACCTCGTCGGGCGAGCGGCGGGTGGCGCCCGCACCTCGCTCGACGTCGGCACCGGGGATAAGCTTGACTGGCTCCGCCGACCGCGGCGTCCGCTGGCGACCGGAAGTGGTGCAGGACCACCTCCGCCCGGCGCTGGGCGACGCGGGCGTGAAGCGGACGGCGCCCCCTCGGCCGGTGCCCCGCCGGGAGCCTCGCGCCGGGCGAGGGGGCGAGCGGCGGCTCGGTCTGGCCGCCGAAGAGACGGGGCGGACCGGCGGCAGGTGCCGGCGAGGCAGCAGGCGTCGGAGCCGCAGGAGCCGGGGTCGCCACGGCAGGCGCCGGGTCGGCCTCGACCTCCGCCGGCGCCGGGCCGCCGAAGAGCCGGGGCGGCGCCGCCTCCTCGAGGAAGAACGGCTTGCTCTCGGGCGTGGACGGCGTGGGCACCTTGGCCGCGGGCCGGGCGGGAGCCGGGCCCCGACTCGGCAGGGGCGGCGCCACCGGAGGCGGACCGTCGAGGTGCGCCGGGGCGTCGAAGGGGGCGTCGGCGACGGGGGCGGGGGCGGTGAAGCTCAGGGGGGCCGGGGGCGGCGCGTCCTCCTCCGCCGGCGGCCCGACGGGCTCCTCCCGGCCGGCCGGCTCGGCCGGCTCGACAGGATCGACGTCGGGCGTGGGCGACGACGCCGCCGACCGCTCCGGCATCACCGGGGCCGCCGTGAGCCGGCGGGTGGGCAACGTGCCGTTGGAGCCGGGCGAGGCCAGCTCGGCCCGCACCGGGCCGGTGGGCAGCTCCGGTGCCGGGGGCGAGGGCACGGCCTCCAGGGGGCTCCCCACCTCCAGCGGGGTGAACGCGAGGGGGGCCACGTCGGCCTCCACCGGCGCCACGCTCTCGAGGACGGGCTTGAGGCGGGTGGGCACCGCCGCCGCGCTCGCGGTGTCGCGTGCGGCTGCGGCCAGGCCCGGCGCCTCGGTCACGAGCGGCGGGGGCAGGGACACGACGGCGGTCACGCCACCCGACGGCGAGGGCATCATCCGCACGGCGATGCCGTGGCGGGCGGCGAGGCGGCCGACCACGATGAATCCGAGCGACCTCGAGAGGGCCAGGCCCACGAGCGGCGGCTTGGCCAGCGACTCGTTCGCCTCGGCGATCTGGTCGGCCGACATGCCGATCCCGTGGTCGGTCACCGAGATCACGTAGCCGTCGGCCTTGGTGCGATGGCCCACGACCTCCACCCGGGTCTCGGGCGGCGAGAAGTTGGCGGCGTTCTCCATCAGCTCCGAGAGGAGGTGGGCGAGGTCGGCGGCGGCGTTCGACGCCACGAGCACCTCGTCGAAGCTGAGCAGCTCGATCCGCCCGAAGTCCTCCACCTCGGCGAGGGCCGCCCGCACGACGTTGGCCAGCGGCGCCGGACGGCCGCGGCGACGGGGCGGCTCGGCCCCGGCCAGCACGAGGAGGGACTCGGCGTTGCGGCGCATGCGGGTGGCGAGGTGGTCCAGCCGGTAGAGGTTCTCGAGCTGGTCGGGGTCCTCCTCGCCGCGCTCGAGCTCGTCGATGAACTCGATCTGGCGGTCGAGCAGGGCCTGGTTGCGGCGGGCGAGGTTCACGAACATCTCGCCGATGCCCTTGCGGAGCAGGGCGGCCTGCTCCGCCGCCACCTCGCCGGCCACCCGCTGCACCTCGTTGAACGACGATGCCAGGCGACCGATCTCGTCCTTCGAGTCCACGTCGATGGCCTGCATGGCGCCGATCTGGAACGAGACCTCGTCCTCGGCCGGGTTGCGCAGCGAGTCCACCAGCTTGGGCATCTGGTCCTGCGCAAGGCGGTCTGCGGCATCGGCGAGGCGGTTCAGGGGACGGGTGATCCGCCGGCCCAGGAAGACCGCCCCCGCGGTGGCGGCCAGGATGGCGAGGCCGGCCAGCACCAGGAACAGGTTGGCGGCGCGCTCGGCCTCGGTGCGGGTGGAGCGGCTGGCCGAGATCACGCTCTGGAACAGGTTGCTCTCGACGTCGTGCAGCTCGGTGAGGACCGAGCCGGCCGAGACGGTCAGCGCCTTGGCGTCGGCGGTCAGGGTGCCGGAGGCGCCGCCGTCGAGCGCGGCGTCCCGAGCGGCCTCGAGGCCCACGTGCGCCTCGGTGGTGAGGGCGTCGCGCACCTCGCCCTTGCGCTGGGTGGAGGCGATGGAGCTGAAGATGGCCTCCTGGCTGGCCTCGTCCGACGAGGCCGCCACCAGCTGGTTGTAGGAGCCAGGTGCGGTGAACCCGCCCTGCTCGGCGGCGCCGGCCAGGATCGCCGACTGGCGGGCGATGGCCGCCTTGTACCCGGCCAGGGCGGCGGCGGTGCGCAGCTCGCTGGCCACCTTCGGGTCCTGCACCGAGTCGGTCACGGTCACGTTTGTGGCGAGGAACGTGTCCTGCAGGGCGCCGTAGGTGCTGGCCACCTGGTCGAAGCGGTAGCCCTGGTCCACCGCCTTGCGGATGTAGGCGAGCTTGTCGGCCGAGTCGATCGCCAGGGTGGCCGAGGACCGGAACGCGGCGCTGCCCTTGGCCTGGTTGGCCCGCAGGCGCTCGATCGCCGCCGCCATCGCCTCGTCGGTGGCCCGGCGGGTGGTCTTCACCTGCGACTGCCACGCCTTGCGATCCGCGCCCACGAACGCCGACCCGTAGAGGGCCTCCTGCTGGAGGGCATCGACGACGTCGCTGTTCGACTGGGCCACCGCCACGAGCGACTCCACCGCGCGGCTCTCGTCGGCGGTCGTCTGGCGCGACCGGGCACCGAGCGCGGCGAGCAGCACGATGATCACGATCGGCCCCGCCACCAACAGGACCAGCTTGCTGCGGATCTTCAGGTCGTCGAACACAGGCGGCCTCGCACGAGGGTGTGGGGGGAGGGAGGGCCGGCACGAAGGTCCGGCTCCACCCGGACAGATCGGCCGCATCGCCGCCACCTTGAGGACCGCCCTCGGCGGGGCCGTGCACGATGGGCCGAACGGCCCAGCGCCCACCGGGTACGCTGCCGCGAACACCCCCTGATCCCGCGGGAGAGGACCAACGATGAGTGACGTTTCGCAGGGCCCCGGCTGGTGGCAGGCCTCCGACGGCAAGTGGTACCCGCCGGAGCAGGCCCCTGGCGCCCAGCCCACCGCTCCCCCGGCCTACGGCGCCCCGCCGGCCTACGGCGCCCCCACCAGCGCCCCCGCCTACGGCGCGCCTCCCGGCATGGCCGCCGGCCAGCCCGGTCTGGCCGACTGGGGCACCCGGGTGGCCTCCTACGCCATCGACTTCATCGCCCTCAGCGTGGTGGCCGCGGTGTTCCTCCAGGTCAGCACGGCCCTCGGCAGCTTGCTCTACCTCGCCGCCTTCGCCTTCGGCGTCTACAACGCCTGGCTCAACGGCGCCACGGGCCAGAGCGTCGGCAAGAAGATCATGGGCACCAAGGTGGTGGGCGAGGCCACCGGTCAGCCCATCGGTGGTGGCCTGGGCATCGTGCGCTGGCTGGCCCACATCGTCGACGCGATCATCTGCTACATCGGCTTCCTGTTCCCGCTCTGGGACGCGAAGAAGCAGACCATCAGCGACAAGATCATGAAGACGGTGGTCATCACCGGCGTGCCGAAGGTCCCCTTCGCCGAGGCCATCAAGCCGGGCTGACCCCACCTGGCCGACCGCTCGGATCGCTCGCAGCCCCCGCCTCGGCGGGGGCTGCGACGCGTCTGGGCCCGCTCAGCGCAGGGGCGCCGCCGTGGGGACCAGGGGCGCCGGCAGCAGGGTCTCCCCCATGAGGTCCCGATCCACCGCCGCCGCGCAGGAGCGGCCCTCGGCGATGGCCCACACGATGAGGCTCTGGCCACGGCCCATGTCGCCGGCCACGTAGACGCCGGGCACGTTGGTGGCCCAGCCGTCGTTCCGGGCGACGTTGGAGCGGGCGTCGAGCTCCACGCCGAACTGCTCGGTGATCCACGCCGACTCGGGGCCGGTGAAGCCCATGGCGAGGAACACGTAGTCGGCCGGGATCTCGAAGTCGGTGCCCTCCACCTTCTCGAAGCGACCCTCGACCATCTCGACCTCGTGGGCGAGCAGGGCCTTGACCCGGCCGTTCCCGTCGTCGAGGAACCGCTCGGTGTTCACCGAGAACACCCGCTCGCCACCCTCCTCGTGGGCCGACGACGTGCGGTAGATCAGCGGCCAGGTGGGCCACGGGGTGGTGTCGGGCCGAGCCTCGGGGGGCCGCGGCATGATCTCGATCTGGCGGATCTCGCTGGCGCCCTGCCGGTGCGCGGTGCCCAGGCAGTCGGCGCCGGTGTCGCCGCCGCCGATGATGACCACCTTGGCGCCGGCCACGTCGATGGGTGAGTGGGCCAGGTCTCCCTCCTGCACGCGGTTGGCGTAGGGCAGGTACTCCATGGCCTGGTGGATGCCGCCGAGCTCCCGGCCGGGGATCGGCAGGTCGCGGGCGGTGGTGGCCCCGCCGGCGAGCACCACGGCGTCGAACTCGGCGCGCAGCTGCTCGCCGGTGACGTCGGTGCCGACGTTGACACCGGTGCGGAACTCGGTGCCCTCGGCCCGCATCTGGTCGATGCGCCGATCGAGGTGGCGCTTCTCCATCTTGAACTCGGGGATGCCGTAGCGCAGCAGGCCGCCGATGCGATCGGCCCGTTCGAAGACCACCACGGCGTGGCCGGCGCGGGTGAGCTGCTGGGCGGCGGCGAGCCCGGCGGGCCCGGAGCCCACCACGGCCACCTTCTTGCCGGTGGCCACCGAGGCCTTCACCGGCTGCACCCAGCCCTCCTCCCAGGCTCGATCGATGATCGAGACCTCGACCTGCTTGATGGTGACGGGATCCTGGTTGATGCCGAGCACGCACGCCGCCTCGCAGGGCGCCGGGCAGAGCCGACCGGTGAACTCGGGGAAGTTGTTGGTGGCGTGGAGGCGCTCGATGGCGTCCTTCCACCGGTCCCGGTACACGAGGTCGTTCCAGTCCGGGATGAGGTTGCCGAGGGGGCAGCCGTTGTTGCAGAACGGGATGCCGCAGTCCATGCAGCGGCTGGCCTGGGTCTCGAGGTGGTCCGTGGGGAACGCCTCGTACACCTCCTTCCAGTCCTTGAGGCGCACCGGCACCGGCCGGCGGGTGGGCGTCTCGCGCCCGTGCTTGAGGAACCCCTGGATGTCTCCCACGTCGCTATCCCTTGGCCGCGGCCATGATGGCCTCGTCGATGTCGGCGCCGGATTCCTCGGCGACCTTGATGGCGGCCAGCACCCGCTTGTAGTCGCGGGGCATGACCTTCACGAACTGGTGGACCGAGTACTGCCAATCCGACAGGATCCGGCTCGCCACCTCCGAGCCCGTCTCGTTCTGGTGGCGGAAGATGGCCGTGACCAGCCACGAGGTGTCGAGGTCGTCGAGCGGGTCGAGGTCGACCATCTCGCGGTTGACCAGCCCGGGGAAGGCCCCCTCCGGGTCCCACACGTAGGCGATCCCGCCCGACATGCCGGCGCCGAAGTTGCGGCCGGTGGCGCCGAGCACCACGGCCCGGCCACCCGTCATGTACTCGCACCCGTGGTCGCCCACGCCCTCCACCACGGCGGTGGCACCCGAGTTGCGCACGCAGAAGCGCTCGCCCACCCGGCCGCGGAAGAACGCCTCGCCGGCGGTGGCGCCGTAGAGGAGCACGTTGCCGGCGATGATGTTGTCCTCGGCCACGAAGTCGGCGTGGGGCGAGTCCGGCGGGCGCACCACGAGCCGGCCGCCGGAGAGGCCCTTGCCGGCGTAGTCGTTGGCCTCGCCGAGGAGGCGGAGGGTCACGCCCTTGGGCACGAACGCCCCGAAGCTCTGGCCCGCCGAGCCGCGGAAGGTGATGTCGATGGTGTCGTCGGGCAGGCCGAGCCCGCCGTGGCGCTTGGTCACGTGGTGGCCGAGCATGGTCCCCACGGTGCGGTTCACGTTGCGGATCGGGAACTCGAGCGAGATCGGGGTGGCGGTCTCGATGGCCTGGCCGGCGGCCAGGATCAGCTGCTGGTCGAGGGCCTTGTCGAGGCCGTGGTCCTGGCCTGTGGTGTTGTGCAGCGCGTCGCCGAAGGGCCGCTCGGGCACGTGGAGGATCGGCGTGAGGTCGAGCCCCGCCGCCTTCCAGTGGTCGATCGCCCGGGTGGTGTCGATGGCGTCGGCGCGCCCGATGGCCTCCTCGAGCGAGCGGAAGCCCAGCTCGGCGAGCAGCTCGCGCACCTCCTCGGCGATGAACTCGAAGAAGTGCTCCACGAACTCGGGCTTGCCGGCGAAGCGCGCCCGCAGCTCCGGGTTCTGCGTGGCGATGCCCACCGGGCAGGTGTCGAGGTGGCAGACGCGCATCATGATGCAGCCCGACACCACCAGCGGCGCCGTGGCGAAGCCGTACTCCTCGGCGCCCAGCAGCATCGCGACCATCACGTCGCGCGCGGTGCGCATGCCACCGTCGCACTGGACGGTGATCCGGTCGCGTAATCCGTTGAGCACCAGCGTCTGCTGCGTGTCGGCCAGCCCGATCTCCCATGGCGCGCCGGCATGCTTGAGCGAGGTCAGCGGGGCTGCGCCCGTGCCGCCGTCGTAGCCGCTGATCAGCACCACGTCCGCGTGCGCCTTGGACACCCCGGTGGCCACGGTGCCGACACCCACCGAACTGACCAGCTTGACGTGGATGCGCGCATCGGCGTTGGCGTTCTTCAGATCGTGGATGAGCTGGGCCAGATCCTCGATCGAATAGATGTCGTGGTGC
>JAHBSN010000052.1 GCA_019639095.1 Actinomycetota bacterium | reverse complement strand
CCCGGTTCAACAGGACCTCCCGCTCGAGGTGGCGCTGGCGCAGTCGTCGGGCGAGCGACCAGGCCAGCGGGAGCTGCACGAGCTGCAGCACCACGAGGGCGCCCAGGGTGATCGGGGCGAAGCTGCGCCAGATGCGCTGGCCCGAGGCCTCCACCGTCTCGTAGCGGAAGTACGCCTCGAACAGCACCTTGGTGCCGTTCGGCGTCCGGATCGGCAGGTAGACCTCGAGGAGCTTCCCGTACTGGCGCTCGTAGCGGTTCTCGGGCCGCTGGAGGTCGCTGACCTCGGCCTCCACCTGGTCGTCCTCCAGGGCCTCCCGCTCGTCCTCGCCCAGGTGGTAGGTGGACCCGATCAGGCGGGGTTCGTCGGCGTAGAGGATCTCGCCGTCGGCGGACCAGATCTTCACCCGCACGAGGGTGTCGTCGAGCACGTCGCTGCGCACCACGGCGTCGATCGCGTCGATGGCGGCCTGGTCGCCGTCGAGCAGGGCGTCGGTGAGCTGCGGCTCCACCAGCGCCTGGCCCTTCACGAGCGCCTCGGACCGGGCGTCGGCGGTGGCCTCCCGTTGGCCCACCCGCCGGGAGGCGACCGACACCGCGGTCCCCACGATCAGCAGCGCGGCGAGGCCCGCGAGCGCGAACTGCAGCACGGGCACCACGACGATGCCGAGCCCCTGCGATCGCCTCCCCCGGCCGGCCACCCGACCCATGCTAGGCGCCGGGCGGGGCAGGTGGTTGAGCCTGCAACTACTACAGGAACTCGGCCGTGGTGCCGCCCAGCGGGATGGGGTCCATGCCGAGCTTGCGGTGGTCCCAGGAACGGGTGCGCGCCACCCGGATGCGCACCGCCACCCGCTTGTGGAGCATGAACTCCACGAGCGGCCTCATCTCCTCGGTGTAGGGGCCGTTGTAGCGCTCCCACACGCTCACCCCGACACGCCACAGCGCGTCGGGGTCCTCCACGATCTCGGCGGTGCCCTCGAAGGACACGCCCCGCAGGGTGTCGTAGGTCTCGCCGTCCTCGATGAGCACGGTGACCCGAGGATCGCGACGGATGTTCACCGCCTTCTGGGAGCGGGACTTGGTCTCGACCCAGATGTCGCCGTCGACCACGGCGTACCACATGGCCACGAGGTGCGGCAGGCCTTCGGCCCCGATGGTGGCGAGCGTGGCCGTGCGGCTCCGCTCGAGGTACGTGGCGATCTCCTCGTCGGACATCGCGATCTGGGCGCGCTGGTTGGTCCCCACGGTGGCGACCCTAGGGCGATTCGACGTAGGAGCCGGTGACGGTGTTGGTGGCCCCGGCCGTGACCACCACGCCGTTCTGGCAGGGCGGGGTGATGTAGCCCGGCACGGAGCCGAAGCACACGTCGTAGGTGCCCGGTGCCTTGGAGGTCCACATCCCGTAGGCGTTGGCGACCTCACCGTTCACGGTGATGTTGGCCTGCACCGCCGGGCTGGTGACCACCCGCAGGAAGCCCTTGGCCGCGTAGGTGCCGGTGGCGGTGGACGTGGCGCCGTCGGAGATCGTGACGTTCTGGCACGAGGCCGGCTTGGTCACATCGGGGGCGTCGCCGAAGCACACCGAGTGCGAGCCGGTGGACAGCTTCAGCCAGTCGAGGCCCCAGTTGTTCCGCCAGTCGCCGTCGACGGAGATCATGGCGGCCTGGGCGGGCGACGTGGTGGCCCGCAGGTAGCCGAACGTGCCGGCCGGGCCGGGCGCCGACGGGTTGGCGGTGAACGATCCCGTGGTGGTCGCGGTGGCGCCGGCCGGCACGACGATGTCGCGGCAGGCGGGCACGTTGGACCCGGCCACGTTCCCGAAGCACACGTTGTAGCTGCCGGGCGGGACCTCGGCCCAGAGGCCCCAGTCGTTGCGTGGCACCCCGTTCACGGTGATGGTGGACGGCACCGCCGGGCTGGTGACCACCCGGAGGTACCCGCTCTGGCTGAACGTGCCGGTGACCGTGGTGGTGTTCCCGGCGGTCAGGTTCACGGTCTGGCACGAGGGGGTGATCCACCCGAGGACCTTGCCGAAGCACACCTCGTGGCTCCCCACCGGCAGCGCCGCCCAGTTGATGCCCCAGCTGTCTCGCTCGATGCCGTCGACGGAGATCACCGAGGGGACGGCGGGGCTGGTGGTGACCCGGAGCAGCGCCGGCGCCGCCGCGCAGGTGTAGATCTGCACGTCGTCGATCAGCCAGCCGAGATCGCCCTGCGACGAGTCCGAGGCCACCCGGAAGCCGAGCCGCACCGGTCCGCCGGCGGCCGACGACAGGTTGATGCGGGACGACGTGTAGCCGAGGCTGCGGTCGGTGTAGGCCGCCACCGCCCCGAGGGGATTTGCGGCGTCGAGCGTGCCGTTGTAGCCGTTGTTCACGATCAGCGGGCCGGCGTTCGACCAGGACCCGCCGCTGTTGGTGCTGTACTCCACCTGGCCGCCGTCGTAGGTCGCCTCGAAGTCGAAGGCGTGGTTGAAGCGGGCGTAGGCGGTGGCACCGGCCGGGATGTCGATGTTGTTGACCATCCGCAGCGTGTGGTTCTGGGTGGTGGACAGGTCCTTGCCCCAGAAGCTCCTGGTGCCGCTCGCCGCGTACCCGGTGGTGATGCCCCAGACCGAGGTGCTGCTCGTGGTCCACGGCACTGCCCCCTCGACGGTCTCGTCGTAGAGGTAGGTCGGGCTCTGCCCGGCGGCGCACACCGGCGCCTCGTCGGTGGCGCCGGTGACGCTGGGCGAGAGCTGCATCTCGGTGGCGTCGGTGGCCAGCGACACCTGCGTGCAATCGCCGGCGGTGATCCCGCCGGTGCCCACCAGGTTGTTGCAGGCCTGCACCAGCGCCACGTCGAGATTGCCGTAGTCGCTGCCCGAGGTGAGGATCGACGTGGCCGCGTCGTACCAGACCAGACCGGCCTTGGTGGTGCCGAGGCCGGCGACCGTGACGCCGTTGAAGCTGCCGCCGTCGACGGTGAGGAAGGCCGCCTTGTTGGCCACGCCGCTGTTGGTGTGCACGCCACCCGAGTCAGCCGAGCCGCCGTAGTAGCTGGGGCTGCGCATGCGGTCGGGGTCGCCGTAGGCCGGCGGGTTCGACATGCTGCGGATGGCGCCGATCGGGAGGTCCTCGCCCAACAGCCAGCGGACGCCGGCGGTGTCGTTGCCGTGCCCGTTGGTGAGGTCCATGAACTCGCCGAAGATGTCGGAGAGGGCCTCGTTGATGGCGCCGGATTGGTAGTAGTAGTACAACCCACTCGAGAACTCGGTCACGCCGTGGCTGAGCTCGTGGCCCACCACGTCGTCGGCGGCGGCGTAGCCCTGGCCGTAGTGCATCTGGGCACCGGACCAGAACGCGTTGGCGTACGGGCAGGTGTTGCCCGACTCGCAGTGGCGGACGGTGCTGTAGAGCGACATGCCGGCACCGTCGAGCGAGTCCCGCCCGAACTGGCTCAGGTAGTAGTCGTAGGTGTCGCCGGCGTAGTCGTAGGCCGTGTTGGCCTCAGCGAGCGCCACCGCCGCGCCGCCCTCGTTGCGGATCACCGGGAGGGCGCCGCCGCAGCGGTCGGCGGCACCGATCACGTTGTTGGCGTCGCAGACCTTGCGGTCCTTGGCCTCGGCGATCTGGTTGAAGTTGAGGGCGATCCCGCCGGTGTCAGCGTCCACGAGCACGATCTCGCGGATCGGCTCGCCCTCGGCGGCCTTCACCTCGGTGCGCCACACGAGTCGGGCGCCGGGCAGGCCGGGGGCGTCGAGCACCGCCGGGTCGTAGATCCAGAGCTTCGGCGCGGCGGCCGAGAGGGGGCCGTGGCCGGGATGGGCCTTGCCGGTGGCCTCGATGGCGGCGGCGGTGGCGTCGGCCGCGGAGATCGTGGGCGTGGTGTCGTCGGCGGGGTCGGCCGACACGTCCGACACCAGCGAGCGGGTGGCGCCGGAGGCGTCGAGCTGCACGGTCACCTCGCCGGCGAACACCGGGATGCCCTGGTAGGTCTGCTGGTAGCGCACGGCGTGGCCACCGGCCAGGGTGCGGGTGGTGCGCACGGGGTTGAGCGACCCGGCGTCGGCACCGATCGACGGTGCGGCCACCTCGAGGAGGGCCTCGGCCGATGCGGCCACCGAGCCCTTGGCCCCCGTGAGGGTCTTCCCGGGAGCCGAGCCGACGAAGGTGACCAGACCGTCGGGTCCGTCGGCGGCCACCTTGGCCCCGCCGAGGCGCTTGCCGAGGTCGGCCGCCTTGGCACCGGGCGACGGCGCCGCGCCGCCACCGCCACCGCCACCGCCGCCGCCGGGCGGGGCCTGCGCGGCGCTCGGCACCGCAAGCGACAGCACCCCCACCACGGAGACGACGGCGATCGACCAGCGACGTCGAGCAAGCACAGCTCAGCCCTCCCGCCCACCTCCCCCACGGAGGTGCGGCGGTTCGGGACCCTACGCCTCTCGCGCGGCCCGTGCTGCGCCGCCGGTCGGGGTGCGGGGCCGCGGCCGTGCGGGCGCGACACTGGCGCCCATGACCGACCCCGCCGTGCCGGCCGACGCGCCGCAGCAGTCCATCGTCGTGCTCGACCTCGAGGGCGTCCTCGTCCCCGAGATCTGGATCGCCGTGGCCGAGCGCACCGGCATCGAGGAGCTCCGCCGCACCACCCGCGAGGAGCCCGACTACGACGTGCTCATGCGCTACCGACTCGACCTGCTGGAGCGCCACGGGCTCACGCTCTCGGCCATCCACGAGGTCATCGGCGGCCTGGAGCCGCTGCCCGGCGCGGCTGGCTTCCTCGCCGAGCTGCGGGCCCGGACCCAGGTGGTGATCCTCTCGGACACCTTCGAGCAGTTCGCGGCACCGCTCATGGCCCAGCTCGGCTGGCCCACCATCCTGTGCCACCGGCTCGTGGTGGCCGACGACCGCATCGTCGACTACCGGCTGCGCATGCCCGACCCCAAGCGCCAGGCGGTGCGAGCCCTGCACGGCCTCAACTACCGGGTCCTCGCCGCCGGCGACTCCTACAACGACACCACGATGCTGCTCGAGGCCGACCAGGGCGTGCTGTTCCACGCGCCCGACAACGTGAAGGCCGAGTTCCCCCAGCTCACCGCGCTCGACGCCTACGACGACCTCCTCACGCACCTGGTGGCACACCTGACCTGAAAGTTGACCGATCGGTCTAGTTCGGGTTAACTGCGTTCACCGCCGTGGGTGCGGCGGGGGAACCATCCAGGGGGGAACCATGTCCAAGCTCGTCCGAGGCGTCGCGCTCAGCGCGTGCCTCCTCCTCGGCCTCACGGCCGCCACGGCCTGCGAGCCGGTCGGCGCGACCAAGGTGCAGAACACCGTCGACGTGCCGTGCCAGTTCCTCACCTACACGGTGGAGACCGACTGGTTCTTCCCGGCGGGCACCCCCCGGGCGCTGGTCTGGCTCCAGCACGGGTTCACCGAGGAGAACGGCAACTGGGACGAGACGGCGCGCAAGCTGGCCGAGTCCGGCTACCTCGCCATGGCCACCACGATGCCCACCGCCGACCTCTTCGGCTGCACGGTGCAGAACATCGGCAACAACACGCCGTGGCTCAACAACGTGGCCGCCATGCTCGCCGGGCTGGGCAACACCGGCAGCGCCCTCGGCCGCAGCTACGCCGATGCCGCCTCGCGCGCCGGGCGCGCCGGAGCGGCCATGCCGTCGAAGCTCCTCATGTCCGGCCACTCGGCCGGAGGCGAGGCGGTGCTCTACGTGGCCAACCGGCTCCGCACGAACCACGCGTCCACCTTCGCCAAGCTCAAGGGCCTCGTGCTCGCCGACCCGGTGAACTCCTTCATCGGTGACAACACCGACGCCTCGCTCACCGGCCTGGCCACCACCTCGCTGCCGATCTACTCGCTGGCCTCGCCGCCCTACTCCTGCAACAACAACCAGAGCGGAACCGCCTCGCTCATCGCCAAGCTGCCCGGCCGCTTCCACGGCGCCCAGGTCACCAGCGGCAGCCACGGCGACATCTTCGGTGCGTCGGTGCCCGACATCGAGGTGCTCACCTGCGGCGAGCCGCAGGACAAGAACGTCGCTGCCAACCGCACGCTGCTGCTCGGCTGGTTCGCCGACATGGAGAGCGGCAACCACACCGCCGCCTTCTACCCCGGCGGCAGCCTGTTCGATGCCCTGGTGGTCAACGGCACGATCACGGCCCTGCCGTGATCTGAGGTTCGCGGTGGGCTGGCGGCGTCGGGGGGCGCCGCCAGCCGATCGCCCGGATCAGCCGAGGTCGACCGCGAGTCGGTGGGCCTCGGGATCCTCGGCGTGACGGCCCACCACCACCTCGTGCGGGCCGACGGCCCGACGCCACGTGCGGGCATCGGGGTCGCGCCGGGCGAGCCGAGCACGCGGCACCGGGACCACGACGTCGACGGTGGCGCCGGCCGCCACCTCCACCCGGGAGAAGCCCACGAGCCGGCGGGGCGCGTCGAGGGCGCCGGCGTACACCTGCACCACCTCCACGCCTGGCCGCTGACCCCGGTTGGCCACCGTGGCCGACACCGCCAGGTCGTCGCCCGCGTCGCCCAGCGCAGCGGAGGTGATGGCGAGGTCCGTGTAGCTCAGCCCGAACCCGAACGGGTGGGCGGCGCGGTGCCCGTCGCGCGCCAGGCGCCAGTACCCGTGCCAGGCGTCGTAGGTGACCTCGGTGGCCTCGGCGTCGAACGGGGGCAGGTGGTCCTCGTGGGTCGGGACGCTGAACGGCAGCCGCCCCGACGGCTCGGCCCGGCCACCGAGCAGGTCGGCCAGGGCGCGCCCGCCCTCCATGCCGGCGTACCAGCTCTGGAGCACGGCGGGAACGGCGTCGACCCACTCGTCGATCAGCACCGCGCTGCCGGCCACGATCGCCACCACGGTGCGCGCGTTGGCGGCGGCGATGGCGCGGATCAGGGCCACGTCGGCGGGGCGCAGCCGCAGCGACGCCCGGTCGCCGCCCTTGGAGAACCCGACGTCCTCCCCGGGGGCTGCGCCGGGCTTCTGGAACGGCTCGGTGTCGGCGGCGAGGACCGCGGCGAACGCCGTCGCCACCTCGGGCTCGTCGGCGGCGGGCATGAGGTCGGCGAGGTGCGCGGTGGCGCTGCCGCCGATGTACTCGCCCTCGTCGGCCTTGGTGTAGCCCACCACCACGACGGCGACGTCGGCGGCCGCCGCGATCTCGGCGGCGGCCTCCGGATCGCTTCCGTCGTGGTGCGCCACGCCCTCGCCCGCAGCCTCCCGCAACCCGGCCAGGGGCGTGATCACCTCGGGCGCCCACACGTCGCTCGAGCCGCCGTCGCCCAGGTTGGGGGCGTCGGCCAGCGGGCCGATCACGGCAACGCTCGTGGCCGACAGGTCGAGGGGCAGCACCGGCGCGCCGTCCACCGGCTCGTTGCGCAGCAGCACGGCGGCCTTGGTGGCGGCCTCGCGCGCCAGCGCCCGGTGCGGGGCCGAGGCCAGCACGTCGATCGGCGGCGGCTCGACGGCCAGCACGGCGGCGAAGCGCAGGAGCGTGGCCACGGTGTTCGCCACGGCCCGATGTGCGTCGGCCTCCGTGCACTCGCCGGCGGCGAGCGCGTCGTCGAGCCCGAAGGCGCGGATCATGCGGTAGGGCATCTCCACGTCGAGGCCGGCGGCCACGGAGGGCCCGGCGTCGCGGAGCCCGAAGATCCAGTCGGAGATCACGAAGCCCTCGAAGCCCCACTCGTGGCGGAGGACGTCGGTGAGCAGCGCCCCTGACTGGCCGCACCACTCGCCGTTGACCGCGTTGTAGGCGCTCATCACCGCGGCGACGCCCTCCTCGACGATCCGCCGGAAGTGCGGCAGGAACACCTCGTGCAGAGCGACGTCGTCCACCGCCACGTCCACCGAGAAGCGGGCGTTCTCCATGGAATTGGCGGCGAAGTGCTTCACGCACGCCATGGCGTGGCGCTGCACGCCCCGGGTGAGCGCCGCGCCCAGCTCGCCCACGTGGAAGGGGTCCTCCCCGTAGGTCTCCTGCGCCCGGCCCCACGCCGGGTGGCGAAGCACGTTGACGCACACCCCGCCGTAGAGGGTGGCGCCCACGGCCCGCAGCTCGGTGCCGATCGCCTCCCCGATGCGCTCCTCGAGGTCGACGTCCCACGTGGCGCCGCGCGCCATGCTCACCGGGAACGCCGTGGCCGGACCGATCACCACGCCGCGAGGCCCGTCGGAGAAGGCGAACCCCGGGATCCCGAGGCGCTCCACCCGGGCCGCCGGGAAGGTCCGCCGGTGGTAGCCGCCCTGGCCGAGGTCCTCGAGCCCGGCCCAGAACGGCAGGTCGCCGTCCAGGCACCAGCGGCGCTCCTCCTCGGTCATGGCCGCCACCAGCACGTCGGCCTCGGCCGCGGGGTCGGCCCCGTCGGCCACCCGGCGCGCCGCCGCCTCGAACGGGCTCACGTGAGCTGCTGCGCCGGACGCAGCACGGAGGCCTCGATGGCGTCGAGCTGGGCGCGGAGCGTGTCCACGTCGAACGCCAGGCCCAGCACCACGAGGCGGTCCACCCCGGCCTCGGCGTACTGCTCCACCAGCTCGGGGGTGGTGGGGTTGAAGTAGGGGCACACGGTGAGCACCACGTCGCTCCGGGTGCGGCCCTCGGCGGCCAGGGCGGCGTCGAGCCGGGCCAGGGGCTCGGGCAGGTCGCCGGGCAGGCGGTTGAACGAGAACCAGCCCTGGGCGTGGCGGGCCACGCGACGCAGGGCGGCATCGCTCTCGCCGCCCACGTGGATGGGCGGGTGGGGCGTCTGCACCGGCTTGGGGTACATCCGGCACGGCGCCAGGTCGTAGAGCTCGCCGTGGAACTCCGAGACCTCGTCGCACCACAGCGCCTTCATCACCGCCAGGTGCTCGTCGGTGCGCTGGCCCCGCTTCTCGAAGGGCATGGCCACGGCCTCGAACTCCTCGCGGAGCCAGCCGACCCCGACGCCGAACTCCACCCGCCCGCCCGACAGCGAATCCAGGTCGGTCACGGCCTTGGCCGTGTAGACGGGGTTGCGCTGGGGGACGAGGCAGATGCCGGTGCCGAGGCGCACCCGGTCGGTGACGGCGGCCAGGTAGGTGAGGGCGCCGAGCGGCTCGAGCATCCCGCTCTCGGCCCCGCCGGGGAACTTCCCGTCGGGCGAGTACGGATAGGACGAGTCGTAGTCGTCGAAGAGGACCACGTGCTCGGGGAGCCAGATCGACTCGAAGCCTCGGTCCTCCACCTCTCGGCCCACCGCCCGCAGGATCTCGGGGGACGCGTTCCCGTTCCCCAGCGGCACGAACACCCCGACGTCCACGACACCCTCCTGGCGACCACCCGGTTCGACGGTTCGCGGCGCGACCCGTGCCGAGCTCCGGTAGAACTCGTTCTACTGCAAGGCAACGCCGAGGGGACCTCCACATGCCGATCCGAGTCATCCAGTGGGCCACGGGCACCGTGGGCATCCATGCCGTGCCGGCCATCGTCGCCCATCCCGACCTCGAGCTGGCCGGGCTCTGGGTCCACAGCGACGACAAGGCCGGCCGCGATGCCGGCGAGATCTGCGGTGGCGAGCCCGTGGGCGTCATCGCCACCCAGGACGCCGAGGCCCTGATCGGCTCCGACGCCGACGTCATCTGCTACACCGCCAGCTCCGACATCCGCCCCGACGGCGTGATCGACGACGTCTGCCGCATGCTGGCCGCCGGCAAGCACGTGGTGGGGTCGTCGTTCGTGCCGCTGCTGTACCCGAAGGCGGCCGGCGAGGGCGTGTACGACCGCATCCAGGCCGCCTGCCTGGAGGGGGGCACAAGCTTCTACACGTCGGGCATCGACCCCGGCTACGGCAACGCCGGCATCACCATCGGCGCCCTCGCCCTCTGCAAGGAGGTGCGCACGGTCCGCATGCTCGAGATCGTCAACTACGCCACGTGGGACAACCCGTTCACCATGTTCGAGATCATGGGGTTCTCCAAGCGGGAGCCCGCCGAGTCGCTGCTGCTGTCGCCCGGCTCCGCCGCCCTGGCGTGGGGCCCCGTGCTCGAGCTGGTGGCGGCGGCCATCGGCCTCGAGCTCGACGAGATCGTGGAGCGCCACGAGGTGATCCGCGCCGACGCGGACTTCGAGATCGCATCGGGCCCCATCCCCGCCGGCACCATCTCGGGCATGCGCTTCGAGATCGTGGGCGTGGCCGGCGGCGAGGAGCGGCTGGTGGTGGAGCACGTCACCCGCCTGCGCGACGAGGACGCCCCCGAGTGGCCCCAGGGCCACGGCTACCGCATCGAGATCCGCGGCGAGCCCCACGTCGACCTCGAGCTCTCGCTGTCGTCGGACCTCGGCGACCACAACCACGCCGGCTGCCTGGCCACCGCCATGCACGTGATCAACGCCATCCCGGCGGTGGTGGCGTCGGAGCCGGGCGTGAAGACCATGCTCGACCTGCCGGTGTACTCGGCCCACGTGGCGCCCGCAGGCCCCTCCTAACCTGGCCGCCGTGCCCACCGCCGCCACCGCCGTGCCCGACCTGCTCGACCCGGGGTTCTGGGTCGACGTGCCCGCCGCCCACGCCGCCCTCCGCGAGCTGCGGACCCGAGGCGCGGTGGTGCGCGACGATGCCAACGACCTCTGGCTCGTGGTCGGCCACCCCGAGCTGCTGGAGGTGGAGCGGCGCGACGCCGACTTCGTGAGCGGCAGGGGCTACCGGTCCTTCTACGCGCCGGGCGAGGACAACATGATCTCGCTCGACGACCCCCGCCACGCCGAGCAGCGCCAGCTCGTCTCGCGCCGATTCACCCCCAAGGCGGTGAAGGCCCTCCACCCCTACCTGTCGACCCTGATCGACGAGCTCGTCGACGGCTTCCTCCACCGGGGCTCGCTCGAGGTGGTGTCCGAGCTCGCCGCCCCGCTCCCCGCCCGGCTCACCGCCCACCTCCTCGGGTTCGACGAGGATCGCTGGCCCGACATCCAGAGCTGGTCCGAGCGGCTGATGCGCTACGACGCGATGCCGCGCGACGACGTGGCCGCCGCCGAGTTCTTCGAGGCGATCGGCGAGTTCGCACCGCCGCTGTTCGAGCTGTTCGGGCAGCGCCAGGCCGAACCGGCCGACGACCTCATCTCGGTGTGGGCCCACGCCGAGGTGGGCGGCTGCCCGGTCACCGCGCAGATGCTCGTCAACGAGACCGGCCTGGTGATCTCCGGCGGCGCCGAGACCACCCGCACCGTGATCGCCCGTGGCCTCGCCACGCTGGCCGAGCACCCCCACCAGTGGGAGGCCATGGCCGCAGACCCGTCGCTGGTGCCCGGTGCCGTCGAGGAGCTCATCCGCTGGGTCACCCCGCTCAACAACTTCTTCCGGGTGGCCGACCACCCCACCGAGCTGGCCGGCGTGCCCATCGCCGAGGGCGACCGCCTCCTGCTCGCGTACCCGTCGGCCAACCGCGACGAGCGGGTGTTCGACGACCCCGACCGCTTCGACATCCGCCGCCATCCCAACCCGCACGTGGCCTTCGGGTTCGGCACCCACTTCTGCCTCGGCGCCTCGCTGGCCCGCTACGAGCTCGGCCTGCTGTTCACCCGCCTCACCGCTGAGCTGACCGACCTGGAGGTCCTCGACCCGCCCGACCTCGAGGCCAACGTGTTCGTCACCGCCGTCCGCTCGCTGCACCTCGGGTTCGCTCGGCGATGACCTGGGCCCGGCGGATCGCATCGCCGGCGCTGGCCGTGGGGCTTGCCGTCGGCCTCATCGTGGGCGCCGCGGGCTGCACCGACGACCAAGGGCCCTCCACCGGCGCGCCCAGCACCTCCACCCCGCCCGGCTCCGGCGGCACGGGCGACGAGGCCGCCGGTGGCGTCGAGACCACCTCAACCGTGGCCCGGCGCGAGGTCGACACCTGCGCCTCCATCACCGCGGACGACCTCACCGGGCTGGGCGTGCCCGGGCTCTCGGTGGACCAGATCCAGGACGTGTCCGGTGCCCTGCAGGGCGCGGCGCAGGGCGGCACCGGCTGCCTCTTCTCCCTCGGCGTCGACGGCGGCGGGTCGGCCGGGCTGACGATCCTCTCCCACCCCGATGGCGGCGCCTACTTCGACGCCACGGTGGCCCGGCTGGCCGAGGCCGCGCCGATCCCCGGCCTGGGCGACGACGCCCGCTCGGGCCACGACCGTCCCGGCAGCACCATCGTCATCACCCGTCGGGGATCGCGCGTGGTGGAGGTGCGCATCGGCCGCGACGGCGTCCTCGACCCCAACCTGCTCATCGCCATCGCCGGGCTCGCGCTCGAACGAGAGGACGGACCATGATCGACCTGATCCAGGACGGCGAGGTGTTCGTCCTCACGATGCACCACGGCGAGAACCGCCTGTCGCCGCCGATGCTCGACGCCCTCGACGCCGCCCTCACCGAGGTGGCCGAGGCCGAGGGTCCCCGAGCCCTGGTGACCACGGGCTCGGACCGCTTCTACTCGAACGGCCTGGACCTCGACTGGCTCGGCGCCCACCCCGACGAGATGCTCCCGTACCTCGGTCGGGTCCATGCCCTCTTCGCCCGCATCCTGTCGATGCCCTGCGCCACCGTGGCCGCGTGCAACGGCCACACCTTCGCCGCCGGCGCCATGCTGGCCATCGCCCACGACGTGCGGGTGATGCGCTCGGACCGGGGCTACTGGTGCCTGCCCGAGGTCGACCTGGGCATGCCCTTCACCCCGGGCATGAACGCCCTGATCCCGGCCCGCCTGCCCGCCATGACCGCCCACGAGGCGATGGTCACCGGCCGGCGCTACACCGCGGACGACGCGGTGGCGGCCGGCATCGTGGCGCGAGCCGTTCCCGAGGCCGAGGTGGTGCCCGCCGCCCTGGAGGCGGCCCGGCCGCTGGCCGCCAAGGCCGGGCCGGGCATCGCCACCATCCGCACCACGCTGCACGCCCCCGTGCTGGCCGCCTTGGCCGGGGAGGGCTGAACGGTGGACCTCCACCTCGGCGACCCCAACACGTTCGCCCACGGCGTCCCCCACGAGGAGCTGGCCGAGCTGCGCCGCACCACCCCGGTGGCCTGGCAGGAGCTGCCCGACGGCGGCGGCTTCCACGCCGTGCTGCGCCACGCCGACGTGGTGACCGTGGCGCGCGACCCCGCCACGTTCTCCGCCGAGCAGGGCGGCGTGGTCATCGAGGACCTCCCGGCCGAGAGCCTCGAGATGATGCGCAACATGCTCCTGGCCATGGACCCGCCACGGCACGCCACCTACCGCAAGCCGCTGGCCGAGACGTTCAAGGCGTCGGTCATCGCCGACATGGAGCCCCAGATCCGCGCCATCTGCCGGGAGCTGGTGGACGAGGCGGCCGACGAGGGGCCCGAGGTCGAGTTCGTGCACGACGTCACGTCGGGCCTGCCCACGCGGGTGATGGGCCGGCTCATGGGCCTCCCCGAGGCCGACTGGGCGCTGCTGCACTCGCTGGCCGAGCGCCAGACGTCGGGCCAGGACCCCGACATCAACCCGCCCGGGCCCGAGGGCGCCGAGCCCGACTTCTCGGCGTCGATCGACATGGCGCTCTACGCCATCGAGTTCGCCGCCCGCCGCCGGCTCGAGGACCCCAAGCCCGACCTCACCACCCTGGTGCTCGACGGCGACTTCGGCGGCGAGGCCATGTCCGACGTCGACTTCGGCAGCTTCTTCGTGCAGCTGGTCACCGCCGGCAACGACACCACCAAGACGATGCTGTCGTCGGGCCTGGTGGCCCTGCTCGCCCACCCCGACGAGCTCGCCGCGGTGCGGGCCGACCCGTCGCTCATCCCGGGTGCGGTCGAGGAGATCCTGCGCTGGGCCAACCCGCTCCACTACTTCCGCCGCACCGCCACCCGGGCCGTGGAGCTCGGCGGCGTGGAGATCGCCGAGGGCGACAAGGTGGCGATGTACTACACGTCGGCCAACCGGGACGAGGTCGTGTTCGATGACCCGCAGCGGTTCGACGTGCACCGCTCCCCCAACCCGCACCTGTCCTTCGGCATCGCCGAGCACTTCTGCCTGGGCGTGCACCTGGCCCGCCTCGAGGGCCGGGTGTTCTTCCAGGAGCTGCTGGCCGCGTTCCCCGACATCGCCCTGGCCGGCGACCCCGTGCGCCTCCGCTCCAACCTGAACAACAGCTTCAAGCGCGTCCCCGTCCACCTCGGCCCCCGCCCCTAGACCCCACCCAGCGAATGTGCGGTACCGGAGCCGCGTTCGCGCCGGTTTCGCGCGTGAGGTTCGCCGATCCAGGCGACGGCGCTAGTCGCCGGCGGCGGAGCGAGCCCGGCGGCGGGCGTCGGCCGCGGCCTTCGTCTCCGTCGATACGGGCGCGCTGAGCAGGCCCGTGACCAGGTCGACCAGGTCGCTCACGAACACCGCGTCGGTGGTGCCCCGACGATCTCGGGTGCGGCGGGCCAGCTCGGCGAGGGTGAACCGGATGGCGACGAACCGACGGTGGAGCACCACGGCGTCGGTCGACAGGAGCGGCTCCACCGCAGCGCGCCAGCGATAGGTGGAGTCGATCGGGTCGTCGAGCGAGGCCGGGTCCACCGCCGGGTGGGGCCGGTTGGCCAGATCGCTCAGCACCTGGAGGTAGCCGGGACCGCCCGGCTCATCGAGCTCGGCGGCGAGGGGCAGCACCAGCGCGGCGGCGAGGGCGCGCAGGTCCGCGTCGCCGTCCGCCTCCACCGCGTCGAGCAGGGCATGGCGCCGAGCCTCCACGCCGGCTCGGTGCTTGGCCAGCACGGCGCGCAGCAGCCCCGCCCGGTCGCCGAAGTGGTACTGCAGCGCGCTGGCGTTGCGGGCGCCGGCGGCGGCGTTGATCTCGCGGAGGCTGACCCCGTCGATCCCGCGCGCGGCATAGAGCTCCTCGGCCGCGGCCACCAACTGCTCGCGTGCCGACGACGACGTAGGCCCGGACGACGCCATGGCCCCGATCGTGGCAGATCGGGCGCCGGAGGCGGTGCTAGGCCAGCCGAGCGGGGAACCCACCGGTGGCCACGGGCCCCCAGCGCAGCGGCGTCACGCGGATCAGCGACTTGCCCTGGGCCACCATGGCCTCGCGGTACTCGTCCCAATCCGGGTGCTCGCCCGAGATCGAGCGGAAGTAGCCGACGAGCGGCTCCACCGACGCCGGTGCATCGATGACCTCGGCCGTGCCGTCGACCTGCACCCACGGCCCGTTCCACTCGTCGGACAGCACGAGCACCGTTGCCTCGGGGAACCGGCGGAGGTTGGCCACCTTGGCTCGGTCGGGGTAGGTGGAGATCACGATGGCGCCGTCGTCGAACCCGGCGGTGACCGGCGACAGCTGAGGCGATCCGTCGGCACGCGTGGTCACCAGCACCGCGCGGTGGCGGTCCTGGATGAACTCGACGAGCGCGGCTCGATCGACCGTGGTGGTGGTGGCGATGGCGCGGGCCATGGCGACAGCTCCTGTGCAGGGGCCGTCCAGGGTACGAGCACCGGCGCCTCGCGCCTCGGCGGCGAGCTACGACAGGTTGCGGACGACGCCGTCGGCCACGGCGGCCTCGGCGACGGCCTGGGCCACCAGCGGGCCCACCCGCACGTCGAACACCGAGGGGATGATGAAGCCGGGGCGCAGCTCGTCGGCCGACACCGCGCCGGCGATGGCCTCGGCCGCCGCCACCTTCATGTTTTCGGTGACGTCGGTGGCCCCCGCGTCGAGCGCGCCTCGGAAGATGCCGGGGAAGGCGAGCACGTTGTTGATCTGGTTCGGGTAGTCGCTGCGGCCCGTGGCCATCACGGCC
>JAHBSN010000051.1 GCA_019639095.1 Actinomycetota bacterium | reverse complement strand
GACCATCGCCGAAGCCTTCCTGCGCACGGTGCGCACCCACGGGTCCGAGACCGCCTTGCGGTGGCGGTCCGGAGACGACTGGGAGCGCTGGACCTACGACGAGTACGCCGACCGCGTGGCCCGTGCCGCCGGGGCCCTCCGCGAGCGGGGCGTGCAGGCCGGCGACCGCGTCGTGCTGATGATGCGCAACGTCCCCGAGTTCCACGTGCTCGACCTGGCCGTGCTGATGCTGGGGGCCACGCCGGTGTCCATCTACAACTCGAGCGCCCCGGACCAGGTCGAGTACCTCGTGGGCCACTCGGGCGCCGTGCTCGGCGTGGTGGAGGACGACTCCTTCCTCAAGCGGTTCGAGCCCGTGCGCGCCGCGCTGCCCGAGCTGCGCCAGCTCGGCGTGGTCCGCCCCGGGGAGGGCAAGGCCGACTTCACCTGGGACGACCTCATGGCCGGCGATCCGATCGACCTCGAGGAGGCGGCCGCCGCCACCAGCCTGGACTCCCTCGCCACGGTGATCTACACGTCGGGCACCACGGGCCCGCCGAAGGGCGTGATGATCACCCACGCCAACGTGATGTTCCTGGCGCACCAGGTGCGGGGCCTCATCCCGATCGACGACCTCACGGGCATGCGCATCGTGTCCTACCTGCCCATGGCCCACATCGCCGAGCGCTCCGTGAGCCACTACCTCCAGGTGGCCCAGGGCTGCGAGGTGGTCACCTGCCCCAGCCCGTCCGACATCGCCTCCTACCTGCGAGACGTCCGGCCGCACTTCCTCTTCGGCGTGCCGCGGGTGTGGGAGAAGATCCACGCCGGCGTGTCGGGCGCCCTCGCCGCCGACCCCGACAAGGCGGCCCAGTTCGCCGAGGCGGTCGAGGCGGCCAAGCCCATCGTGCTGCGCAAGGCCTGGGGCGATGCCACCGACGAGGACGTGGCCACCTACGGCTTCCTCGACGACGTGGCCTTCCGCGGCGTGCGCGAGCTCCTCGGCCTCGACGAGTGCCTGGTGGCCATCACCGGCGCCGCCCCCATCCCCGCCGACCTGCTCATGTGGTTCCAGGCCATCGGCGTGCCGCTGTCGGAGATCTACGGCATGTCCGAGAACGCCGGCGCCATGACCTGGGCGCCCATCAAGATCAAGCCCGGCACGGTCGGCCCGGCCGTCCCCGGCACCGAGGTGCGCATCGCGGACGACGGCGAGGTCATCTGCCGGGGGCCCCACGTGTTCCGGGGCTACCTGAACGATCCCGAGAAGACCGACGAGACCCTGTCCGACGGCTGGCTCCACACCGGCGACATCGGCGAGATCGACGACGACGGCTACCTCAAGATCGTCGACCGCAAGAAGGAGCTGATCATCACCGCCGGCGGCAAGAACATCAGCCCGGCCAACCTCGAGGCGGCGCTGAAGTCGATCACGCTGGTGGGCCAGGCCGCCGCCATCGGCGACCAGCGGCCGTTCGTGTCGGCCCTGGTGGTCCTCGACCCCGACACCGCGCCGGCGTGGGCCGCGCAGCAGGGCATCGAGTTCGAGACGCTGACCGACCTCGCCGCCGATCCGCGGGTGGTGGCCGAGGTCGAGCGCCAGCTCGAGGAGGTCATGGCGCCGTTCAACAACGCCGAGCGGGTGAAGAAGGTCACCGTGCTGGGCGAGGAGTGGCTGCCCGACTCCGACATGTTGACCCCCACCTCCAAGCTCAAGCGGCGAGGGGTCAACGCCCGCTTCGCCGACGAGATCGAAGCGATGTACGCCCGGTGAGGGTCCCGGTGCGGTTCGCCGCCGCCGGTGTCCTCGCCCTCGCCGCCGCCTCGGCGCTCGTGGCCTGCGACGACGTCAACTCGGTGTCGCGCCGCTCGGAGCCGGTGGTCCTCACCGGGGCGCAGGTGCCGGCCCTGGCCAGCACGCCCGCCACCGAGGTGGTGGGCTTCCGCCACAACCTGGTCGACGACGCCCCGGTGTGGACCCAGATCCCGGTGCAGGTCGACCAGCGCAAGGTGGTGGGCTTCGGGTCGCAGCCGGCCAACAACTCCACCGCCGGCACCACCGGCACCGTCTACGGGTCGGGGTCGGCCGGCCCCACCGCCCTCCAGTACGCCGACCCGAACACGTTCGTGGGCGCGGATCCCGATCCCAACGTCGACGCCGACGACGAGGTCGTGTTCATGGCCGCCGACGGCGGCGGCAAGGCCCGGGTCGACGACCACTCGTCGCCCGCCGGCGTGGTGCCCGGTTCGGGCGTCGCCGTGCAGTTCGACGACCCCCGCCGGCCCGACCAGCGCGGCTGGGTCTACCTGTTCCGCTCCGCCGGTGGCCTCGACCCCTCGGCCGGCCAGGACTACGTCGACTACGACTTCACCCTCACGAGCGGCGACTACAAGACCACCTACAAGCGAGCCGACGGGCCGAACCCGGAGACCTCCCGGGTCATCACGTCGGAGTACCGCATCGACTTCACCGACCGCTGGTACGAGACGTCGTGGAAGGTCCTGGCGCCCGGCGCGTCGGGGGTCGACATCCTCGACGGCCACAAGAACCAGTTCGCCCTCAGCACCTGCGGGCGCAGCAACGCCACCTTCGCCGATGCCGAGGGCGCCTTCGTGGCCAACATCGACGGCCCCGTGCGGGCCATCCGCTCCTACGTGGGCGCCAACAGCGGGCCCCGCACGCAGCGCACCCACGTGATGTACCGGGACCACGAGGTCACGATCACCGACCTCCGGGTGCACGCCATCCCCGGGATCATGGACTACGTCGACTACTCGGCCGCCGCCACCGGCATGACCTATCGCAGCTCCACCACGCCCGGGGGGGTGACCATCGACGGGGTCGGCGACACCGTCGGCACGGCCGTGCCCACCTGGGAGGCGGTCTCTGGCGCACCGGGCACCGTGCTCTCGCACAACGAGTTCACCTCGTCGGCCTCGGGCATCGCCGAGGGCACGGTGGCGTTCTACCGCGACGAGGTCTCGCCGCCCGAGGAGCAGTGCTGGGGCGACGGCTCCTTCTACGGGGCGTCGGGCGCCCACGTGCAGGTGGGCATCCCCAACACCGACCCCAACACCTCGCCCTTCGCCACCCTCCAGGGCCGCCGCACCACCTGGTTCGGTTCGCCTCCGGCCGACCCGGGCGCCGTCGCCGCGGTGGCCGCCGAGTGGACCGCCGACCTGGCGGCGCCCCTCACCGTCTCGGTGAGCGCCTACCAGCCCTGATCGCGAGCCGGCCTCACCAGCCGGCGCCGAGCAGCTCCTGGAGCGACTCCATGGCCGCCGCCTTCACCTCGGCGTCGGTCTTGGGCGCCCAGGCGCGGGCGGTGTCGCCGCCCAGGAGGGCCAGCAGCACCGGTTCGCCGGTGGCCGGCTCGAGGTTGAACCACTCGCGGAACGGGTTCTCGTCGTCTTCGGGGGCCAGCTTCGTCCACATGAGCGCGCCCTCCTCCCAGAAGACGTCGTCGAAGCGGAACCAGTACTTGTCGAGCAGGCCCGTGCCGAGCCGTTCGATGGCCTCGGCGTGGGCCGTGGGGAGCGGCGGCTCGAAGGTGATGGCGCCGGCCTGGAGCACGCCGAGCGGCACCGTCAGCACCACGCGATCCCCGGCGATCGGGCCGCCGGCGCCGGCGTGCACCACGACCCCGCCGTCCCCGAGCTCGATGCGCTCGACCGGCCGCTCCAGCACCACGTCGAGTCCTTCGGCGAGGTCCTTCGCCAGGCGGTCGTAGCCGCCGGTCACCAGGAGGTCCTCGCCCTCGGTGCCCTCCTCGAGGCCCCACCGGGCCGACAGCTCGTCGGCCTCGGCGCCGTACTCGGTGACGATCTCGGTGGCGAGGAAGAACGGAAGCGACCGGGGGTCGTCGGCCGCGGCCGCGTCGGCGGCGCCGCTGGCGTCGAGGGCGTCGGCCAGCGAGCGGTCGCCGTCCCGGTCGGCGGCCCACGTCGTGGCCTCGTCCACCGCATCGGCGCCGACCGCACCCGGGTCGGCGTCGGGCTCGAGCGGTGCCCGGTCGGGGCCGAGCACGGCGGCGGCGTAGTCGAAGGGGTCGGTGGCCACGCCCAGGCGATCGAGCTCGTCGGCCAGGTCGCTGGCCTCGGTGTCGTGCACCCACGACGCGCCGAGCTCCACGGGGATCCTCCAGCCGACCGGTTGCGTGGTGCGCAGCCGACCGCCCACCCGGTCGCTCGCCTCGAGCACCGTGACCTCGTACCCGGCTCCGGCCAGCCGGTCGGCCGCCGCCAGCCCGGCGATGCCGGCGCCCACCACCAGGATGCGCTCGCCAGCGCCTGCCACCTCCGCCACCTGGTCGGCCGCCCGGCGCCCCGACGCCCGCGCGCCGTGGACCGTGGCCGGGTTCGCCTCGTCGGTGTGCTCGCCGGCGAAGACGAGGCGACCCCCCACCGGCTGGCGCAGGGTGGCCCGGTCGTCCGGGCTCGCCCCCACCGCGAGGTAGCTGTAGGAGCCCAGGGTGAACGGGTCGTCGGACCACGAGGTGCGCACCAGGTCGGCCACCTCGGGCACCGTGAACTCGCGAGGCACCACGCCGGCCTGGGGATCGGGCGTCTCGCCGCGCGGCTCGTCGCCGCAGGCCGACACCACCAGCACGAGCGCGCCACCCGCTCCGAGCCGCAGCACGGATCGGCGGGTGAGGTCCACCGTCGGGCTCAGTCCTGCGTGGGCCCGAGGATCGAGATGAAGCTCACCATCTCGCCCGGGTAGCCGCCCAGGTTGTGGGTGAGGGCGAGGTTGCGGTCGCCGCCGATGGACGAGATGGTGCGATCCTCGGGGGCCTCGCCGCGCAGTTGGAGCCAGGCCTCGAACATCATCCGCAGGCCGCTGGCGCCCACGGGGTGGCCGAAGCTCTTGAGGCCGCCGTCGGGGTTCACGGGGAGCTCGCCGTCGAGGTCGAAGCGGCCGGCCTCGATGTCTCGCCACGCCGTGCCCCGCTCGGAGAAGCCGAGGTCCTCCATGAGGACGAGCTCGGTGGGGGTGAAGCAGTCGTGCACCTCGGCCATGGCGATGCGCGCGGAGGGATCGGTGACGCCGGCCTGGTGGTAGGCGTCGGCGGCGCAGGCGGCGATCTCGGGGAACCACGTGTAGTCGTAGTCGGGGTCCACCAGGCCCGAGCCGTTGCCGGCCACGAAGCTGAGGGCCTTGATGTAGATCGGGTGGTCGGTGTAGCGGTGGGCGTCCTCGGCGCGCACCACGATGGCGGCGGCCGAGCCGTCGGCCACGCCGGCGCAGTCGAACACGCTGAGGTCGCCGGCCACGTTGGGCATGGCGCAGATCTGCTCCACGCTCATCTCCCGGCGGAACTGGGCCCGGGGGTTGCGCGCGCCGTTGTGGTGGTTCTTCGACGCGATGCGGGCGAGGGTGCGCTTGAGGTCCTCCATGGGCACGCCGTACTTGGCGGCGTAGGCCGGCGCCACCATCGAGAACGAGCCGGCGGCGGTGAGCGTGCGGGTGGTGCCGTCGTTGGGGATCGGGAAGGCGTTGAGGCCCTGGTAGCCGGAGTCCTTCACCTTCTCCACGCCCACGGCCATGGCCACGTCGTACGCGCCCGACGCCACCGCGTAGGCGGCCTGGCGCAGCGCCTCGGAGCCGGTGGCGCAGTAGTTCTCCACCCGGGTGACCGGCTTGCCCTGGAGCTGGAGGGCCCGGGCCAGGGTGATGCCGCTCATGCCCGACTGGGCGGTGCCGAGCCAGTACGCGTCGACGTCGTCCTTGTCGATCCCGGCGGCGGCGAAGGCCTCGTTCGAGGCCTCGAGGGCGAGATCGTCGACGCCCTTGTCCCAGTGCTCGCGGAAGGGCGTGCAGCCCATGCCCACGATCGCCACGCGGTCCTTGATGCCGTGGCTCGCCATGTCAGGCCTCCGTGCCGGGGTCGGTGGGTTCGGCGGTGGTGGCGGCGTCGCCGAGGGGGCGGGCCTTCCAGAAGTAGTTGTGGATGCCGTCGGCGGTGAACAGCCGGCGGAACGTCATCTCCACCCGATCGCCGATGCGGACGGCGGTCGGGTCCACGTCGGTGAGCTCCACCGGAGCCCGGCCGCCGCCGTCGAAGTCGACGATGGCGAAGACCACCGGCGGGCTGGGGGAGTAGACGAGCTTGTCGATCGTGTACGTGACGACGGTGCCGGGAACATCGGCCATGGGCACGGGCTCCATGTCGTCGACGGCCCCGCCCTCCATCGACACCCGGGCGGGCGGGAGGTGGATGGCCCCGGTGGTGCGGTCTCGGCTGCCCACGAAGCCGAACTTCCAGTCCTCGCTCCGACCGGCGGCCGACGCCGAGGGACGGGCGGGCTCGGGGCGACGGGGCGGCTCGGGGGTGAGGAAGCCGCGCCAGGCCAGGAACTTGCCGTAGGGGAGGGGCGCGCCGCCGGCCACCTGCTCGGCCACGGTGGCGGCGGTCTGGAAGGCGGCGATGGCCTCGGTCGTGCGCAGGACCACGGCGTCGGCGCCGTCGGCCAGGGTGAGCAGCACGACCACCTGGCCGGGAGCGGCGGTGTCGAGCGCGGAGGCGAGCAGCAGGGCGGGCTGGGCGGCGCCCGGGTTGCCCACGGTGCCGGCGAGGTCGTCCACCACCTTGTCGGCGGCCACGCCCACCTTCTTGGCGGCGGCCTTGTTGGCCCGGCCGTGGGTGCCGGCCACCACCAGGCGGTCGACCTGGTCGGCCTCCAGGCCGGCGGCGGCGAGCGCGGCGGCGAAGGCCTGCTGGGCGAGCGGCACGTAGCGGGTCTCGCCGAACTTCTCCTCCCACTGCTTCGAGCGGTCGTCGCCCGGGGTGCGCCAGCGGTCGAGGAACTCGTCGGTGGCGGTGCCGGCGCCGAGCACCTCGGCGATGACGGGCCCGTCGGCGTCGTCGCCCACCAGTAGGGCGGCGGCGGCGTCGCCCCCGGCGGCCTCGTCCGCGCTGCCGGGCAGGCCGGTCCGGACATCGGCGGTGACCACGAGGGCGGGCGGGCCGCCGGCC
Source organism: Actinomycetota bacterium (assembly GCA_019639095.1). Lineage (GTDB taxonomy): Bacteria > Actinomycetota > Acidimicrobiia > Acidimicrobiales > Iamiaceae > Aquihabitans. The sequence continues at coordinate 9,226 of JAHBSN010000051.1, read as the reverse complement.
AGCGCGCTGCGCAGGGCGGCCACACCGGAGCGGACGGCGCCCCCGAAGTCGGCGGCGATGACGTCGGCCGGCAGGCGCAGGGCGGCGTGGACGGCGGTGGCGTTGGTCTTGTCGACGTAGGCCGGCGTGACCGTGGAGAACCACAGGGCGCCCGGCCGGGCGTCGGTGGCGCGCAGCGTCCGCCGGGCGGCCTCCACGCCGAGGGTGGTGGTGTCCTCGTCGTAGGACGCCACGGTGCGGCTGCCCTTGCCGCCTCCCGTGCCGGCCACGGCGGCGATGGTGCTGCGGTCCAGTCGCCGGTGGGGGAGGTAGGTCCCGTAGCTGATGATCCCACGCATGGCCGCCGAGGGTACGCCCGAATCTGACGGACCGTCACATCCCACCCCCCTCCCTGCGAACGTGCGGTACGCAGGCCGCGTTCGCGTCGGATCCGCGCGTGAAGTTCGTGGCACGCGGCGACGCTCGGTGGTCGACCGAGCGGGTGCAGCAAGATGTCGACGTGTCCCCTCCTCGTCGCCCCGCCTCGCGAGCGGCATCGGCCGAGTGCCGCACGCCGCGCATCGTCGACGACCTCGAGCCGCTCGAGCTCGACGGGCTGGTGGACCACGACGGGTGGTCCGAGGTGGCGGTCACGGGCTCGGCGGTGGCGGCCGACGCCCAGCACGTCTCGTTCGCCCGGTCGACGATCACGGGCGTGCGCCTCACCGGCGCCCAGCTGCACCGCCTCGAGCTGACCGACGTCGTCCTCACGAACTGCGACCTCGCCGGGGCGGTGCTGGAGGAGCTGTCGCTCGACCGGGTGGCCTTCGTCGGCTGCCGCCTCACCGAGGTCGACCTGGGGCGGGCTCGACTGGTCGACGTGTCGTTCACCGACTGCCAGCTCGACCGGGCGTCGCTGCGCATGGTCCGGGCCGAGCGGCTGGCCGTGCGGGGCGGGACCGCGATCGCGCTCGACCTCTACCAGGCGTGGTGCAACGGAAGCCGGTGGCACGACGTCGACCTCACCGGCGCCGACCTCTCCGGCGCCCACCTCGAGCGGGCCCGCCTCCAAGGCTCGACCATCGCCGACGTGCGCGGTGGCAAGGCCCTGGCCGGCTCGGTCATCGACCACGAGCAGGTCTACGCGGTGGGCCTCGCCCTCCTCGCCGACGCCGCCATCACCGTCGACGAGTCCCGCTGACCCCACCGCGGCGAATGTGCGGTGCCCCAGCCGCGTTCGCGCCGATTTCGCGCGTGGAGTTCGCAGGGACGGATCGTCCTCGTCGACCCCGCAGCCGTAACCTGACGACCCGTCAGGTCGTCGTCGGAGGCAGGCACGTGAAGCTCGGGGAGATCGCGAACGAGGGCGCCGCGCCCTACGGCAAGCCGCTCGACGGGATCCGGGTCCTGGCCGCCGAGCAGATGCAGGCGCTGCCGTACGCCACCCAGCTGCTCGCCCGCCTCGGCGCCGAGGTCGTGAAGGTGGAGCACCCCACCGCCGGCGAGTCCGGTCGGGGATCGAGCCCGTTCATGGTGGATCCCGAGGGTCGACGGGTGGGGGCGACGTTCCTCCGCAACAACTTCAACAAGCGCAGCGTCGGCCTCGACCTCAAGGCGCCAGAGGGCCGTGCGCTCTTCCTCGACCTCGTGCCGCACTTCGACGTGGTGGCCGAGAACTTCAAGGCCGGCACCATGGAGCGCCTCGGCCTGGGCTACGACGTGATCGCCGAGCGCAACCCCCGGGCGATCCACGTGTCGCTCTCGGGCTTCGGCGTCGAGAGCCCCTACCGGGACTGGTCCGCCTACGCCTCGATCGTGGAGGCCATGTCGGGCATCTACGCCTACAAGACCCCCGACGGCCCGCCCACCACGATCCCCGTCGGGGCGCTCGGCGACATCAGCACCGCGCTGTTCGCCGTGATCGGCATCCTCGCCGCGCTCCGGCACCGGGACCGCACGGGCGAGGGCCAGCACGTCGACGTCGCCATGCTCGACGCCATGCTCGCCATGACCGACCTGGTCACCAACCTGTGGTCGCTCGGCGCTCGGCCCGACCCCGACAAGCCCCTCGGCGTGATCTGCGAGGGCTTCCGCTGCTCCGACGGCTACGTGGTGGCCCAGATCGTGCGCGAGCACCAGTTCACCAAGCTCGCCGACCTGATCGGCCGCCCCGACTGGCACGACGATCCCCGCTTCGCCGACCGCTACGGCTGGGAGCCGAACCTCGAGTCAGAGATCCGCCCGGCGGTGGAGGCCTGGGCGGCGTCGAGGACCCGAGCCGAGGCGGCGGCCGAGCTCAACGCCGCCGGCATCGCCTCGGGCCCGAGCCTCACCGCGCCCGAGGTGATCGCCGACCCCCACGTCGCGCAGCACCACATGCTCGTGGAGATGGAGCGGTCCGACGAGGGGCCCGACCCGGTCCTGGTGCCGGGCAACCCGGTGAAGCTGTCGAAGGTGGCCGAGGGCCCCGAGACCCGGGTGCCGTGGCTGGGGGAGCACACCGACGAGGTCCTGGCCGCCGAGCTCGGGCTCTCTGCGGATCGCCTGGCCGCCCTGCGCGAGGCCGGCGTCATCGGCTGACGCCGTCACCGACCGGCCCGCCCCGGGCGAACGTCACGCGCGAAACCGGCGCGAACGCGGCTGCGGTACCGCACATTCGCTGGGGGTGGGGGTGGGGGGTACGCTCTCGGGCGATATCTGACGGGTCGTCAGATTCGCCCGCAACCCACCCGGTCGCCAGGAGCACCCATGGACTTCGAGTTCTCGCCGGAGCAGCAGTCGTTCATCGCCGAGGTCGAGGCGTTCCTCGACGCCCACGACGATCCCGACATCTTCGACGTGACCCGGGAGAACATGGCCCAGATCGTCGACACGCCCAAGCGGCGGGCGTTCATGGCCGAGCTCGGCGCCAAGGGCTGGCTCGGCATGACCTGGCCCAAGGAGTACGGCGGCTCGGAGGGCGAGGGCGTCTACGAGTACCTCCTCAACGAGCGCCTCGCCGGCCGCGGCGGCCCCCAGATCGGCAAGGGCGTCGGCATCATCGGCAAGACCCTGATCGCCCACGGCAACGACTTCCTCAAGGAGACGTTCCTCCCCAAGATCCTGCGCAACGAGGTCGAGTTCGCCGTCGGCTACTCCGAGCCCAACGCCGGCTCCGACGCCGCGTCCATGCGCCTCAAGGGCGAGCGCGGCGAGCGCGACGGCAAGACCGGCTGGATCCTCAACGGCCAGAAGACCTGGACCACCTCGGCCCACTTCGCCGAGTGGTACTGGCTCGGCGTCCGCACCGACCCCGACAACAAGCACCGCGGCATCACGCTGATGCTGGTGCCGCTCGACCAGCCCGGCATCACGATCAACAAGATCGACACGATGGGCGGGGTGCCCATGGGCGACGAGCGCACCAACGAGGTGTTCATCGACGACGTGTTCGTGCCCGACGAGTACGTGGTCGGCGAGGTGAACAGCGGCTTCCAGTACATCTCCCAGGCGCTCGACCTCGAGCGCTTCACCATGTTCACGTTCTCGCCCATCAAGCAGCGCCTCGACGTGCTGTGCGACCACGTCCGCACCGAGACCCGCGACGGCGAGCCGCTCAAGGACGACCCGATCGTTCGCCAGCGCATCGCCCAGCTCGCCACCGAGGCCGAGGTGGCCCGGGTGATGGGGCTGCGGGTGGTGGCCGAGTCCATGAAGGCCGACGAGGTGCCGGGCACGCCGCCGCCCACCGTGGAGTCGTCGCAGTACAAGCTCTTCGCCACCGAGTTCAGCCGGCGCCTGGCCAACGCCTCCATGGACCTCGGGGCGCCGGGCACGCAGCTGCGGGTGAAGACGGCCGAGGCCCCCATGGAGGGCCGCCCCGAGAGCACCTACCGCTACACCGTGATCGACACGATCGGCGGCGGCTCGTCGGAGATCCAGAAGAACGTGATCGCCCGGCGCGGCCTGGGCCTGCCCAAGAACTTCTGATCCGCCCGTGACCGCCTCGCCGCTCGCCGGCACCACCGTGCTCGACCTGGCCAGCGTGGGCCCCGCCGCGCGCACGAGCCGGTGGCTCGCCGACTTCGGCGCCCGGGTGATCAAGGTGGGCCCGCCGCCGAAGCAGTCGGGTGTGCAGATCGTGCCGCCCTTCTACGCCTACGGCGGCCACCGCGGCATGGAGCGCGTGCTCCTCGACCTCAAGGCTCCCGCGGGCAAGGAGGCCTTCCTGAAGCTGGCCGCCGAGGCCGACGTGGTGATCGAGAGCTTCCGTCCCGGCGTGGTGGACCGCCTCGGCATCGGGTTCGACGCGGTCCGGGCCGTGAACCCGGGCGTCGTGTACTGCTCCACCAGCGGCTACGGGCAGACCGGACCGAAGTCGCAGTGGGCCGGCCACGACATCAACTACCTGGCCGTCGGCGGCTACCTCGACTGCTCGGGTCGGACCGCGGCGGGCGGCCCCGCCCTGCCGGGCGCCACGGTGGCCGACTCGGCCGGCGGCGGCATGCACGCGGTGATGGCGATCCTGGCCGCGCTCGTGGCCCGCCACACGACCGGCGAGGGCCGCCACCTCGACGTGGCGGTGGCCGACGGCGTGGTGGCGCTCATGTCGCTCTACGTCGACGAGTACCTCGCCACGGGCACCGTGCCCGGCCCCGGCCACAACATCCTCACCGGCCGGTACGCCTGCTACGACCTCTACGCCTGCGCCGACGACCGCTGGGTGGCCGTCGGCGCCATCGAGCCGCGCTTCTACGCCAACCTCTGCACGGCGCTGGGCTGCGAGGAGTGGATCGCCCACCAGCTCGACGACGACGTGCAGGACCAGATCCGCGCCGACTTCGCCGCCGCCTTCGCCACCCGCACCCGGGACGAGTGGGTGGCCCAGCTCGGCCCGGCCGACACGTGCGTGTCGGCGGTGGCCACGGTTCCCGAGCTCGCCGCCGACGAGCACTTCCGAGCCCGCGACGTGATCGTGACCGCCGAGCGGGAGGGCGGCGACCCCTTCGAGCAGACCGGCTTCGTCCTCGCCGGCATGGATCGCCACCAGCCCGCCCCCCACGTGCGCGACGCCACCACCACCGACACCGATGCCCTCCTCGCCGAGGTGGGCTACTCCGCCGAGGCCATCGCCTCGCTGCGCGCCGAAGGAGCCGTCGCATGAGCGACCCCACCGTCGACCCGAGTGACCCCGACCTGCCACCCGAGGTGGCGGCCACCATCGGGACGGTCCAGTACGAGACGCCGGGCGAGTTCCCGGTGGAGCAGGGCTACGTGTACACGTCGTGCTCGTCGGTGGAGAACGGCAACCCGCTCTTCTGGGACCCCGAGGTGGCGGCCGACATCACCGACGGCCCCATCGCCCCGCCCACCATGATCTCGGTCTGGTTCCGCCCCCACCACTGGGCGCCCGGACGCACCGAGGTGGCACTGCCGCTCCAGGTCCACTTCGACCTCAAGGCGGCGTTCGACCTGCCCGAGGCGGTCATGACCGACAACACGATCGTGTTCCACGACCCGGTCCGTCCCGGCGACCTGCTGCACACCCGGCAGATCCTGCGGTCGGTGAGCGGCCCCAAGACCACCAAGCTCGGCACCGGCCGCTTCTGGGTGATCGACGTGGAGTACCTCAACCAGCGCGACGAGCTGGTGGGCGTGGAGACCTACACCGGCTTCGGCTACCGGAGGGCGGCCGCATGACCACCGAGGTCCGTTCCCTCCTCCTCGGCGACGTCACCGCGGGCGACACCCTGCCCGAGCTCGGCCACGACGTCACCGCCACCACGATCGTGCTCGGCGCGCTGGCGGCGCGCGACTGGCGCCCGATGCACCACGACCACGACTTCGCCGTGAACCGCAACGGCACGCAGGACATCTTCATGAACACGCCGAACCAGGCGGCCTGGTTCGAGCGCTTCGTCACCGACTGGACCGGGCCAACGGGCCGGCTCGGCCGCATGAAGTTCCGCATGAAGGGCTCGGTGTACCCCGGCGACCACATGGTCCTCTCGGCCACCGTCGAGGACGTGGCGGTGGACGAGGTCGGCTGCGGCTGGGCCTCGCTCCTCGTGACCCTGGCCGTCGACGGCGACACCAAGACCGATTGCTCCGTGCGCGTGGCCCTGCCCACCGCCCCCGACGACAACCCCTGGTCGCGCCGCGGCGACCAGTGGCGACCCTGACCTCCGAGCCCCCGAGGACGAACCGATGGACCTGGACTTCTCCGACGAACAAGAGATGCTGCGCGACCTGGTGCGCAACCTCTGCGGGAGCTACTCCTCGCTCGAGGTGGTGCGCGCCGTCGAGGACGACCCCACCGGGTACCCGCCGGAGCTGTGGTCCCAGCTCGCCGAGCTCGACCTCACCGGCCTCATGGTCCCCGAGGAGTACGGCGGCTCGGGCATGACCGCCCTCGAGGGCGCGGTGGTCTACGAGGAGCTCGGTCGCGCCCTCGCCCCCACGCCGCTGTTCGTCAGCACGGTGCTGGCCGCCGGCGTGCTGCTGCGCGCCGGGTCCGACGAGCAGAAGCAGGCGTGGCTGCCCCGCATCGCCCGAGGCGAGGCCATCGCCACCACCGCCTGGCTCGAGCCCAAGGGCGGCTTCGGGCCCAAGGGCGTGCAGGCCCGCGCCACCGGCGACGGCCAGGGGTTCGTGCTCAGCGGCACCAAGTGGCACGTGCCCTTCGCCGCCGCCGCCGACGTGCTCGTGGTGCTCGCCCGCACCGGCGACGGGCTCGACGAGGTCGACCTCTTCCTCGTCGACCCGAAGGCCGCTGGCGTCACGCTCACCCAGCAGTTCACGATGGCGTCCGACTGCCAGTACCAGGTGGAGCTCTCGGGCGTGCGGGTGGCCGAGGCCGACCGGATCGGCGGCGCCGGGTCGGGCTGGGAGACGTGGGACGCGGTGCTGCGCGAAGGCCTGGTGCTCCTCGCCGCCCAGGCGATCGGCGGCGCGCAGTACGCCCTCGACATCACGGTCCAGTACGCGAAGGATCGCGAGCAGTTCGACAAGCCGCTCGGGGCCTTCCAGGCCATCGCCCACTACCTGGCCGACGCCTCCACCGCCGTGAACGGCGGCCGCATCCTGGTCTACGAGGCGGCGTGGGCGCTGGCCAACGGGCACCCGATCGACGGCCTCGCCCCGATGGCCAAGCTCTTCGCCTGCCAGACCTTCCGCGACACCACGGCCATGGCCCAGCAGGTGTTCGGCGGGGTGGGCTTCACCCTCGAGTACGACATCCAGCTCTACTTCCGTCGGGCCAAGGCCCTGCAGATCGGCTGGCTCGACGACGCCGCCCTGGGCGAGCTGGTGGCCCAGCAGGTGCTCGACCAGCCGGCCTGAGCCCGTCCGGGCCATCCTGGGCCCATGGCCACCGGCCGGTTCGCGCCCAGCCCCACCGGGCCCCTCCACCTCGGCAACCTCCGCACCGCGCTGCTGGCGTGGCTGTTCGCGCGCCGCTCGGGCGGCCGGTTCCTCGTGCGCATGGAGGACCTCGACCGCCTCCAGTCGAGTCGGGAGCACGAGGCCGGCCAGCTCGCCGACCTCGCCGCGCTGGGCCTCGACTGGGACGGGCCGGTCGTGCGCCAGAGCGAGCGGTTCGACCGCTACGAGGCCGCCATCGACCGGCTGGACCGGGCCGGGTTGACCTACCCCTGCTTCTGCACGCGCCGCGAGATCCAGGAGGCGGCGTCGGCCCCCCACGCCGGCCCGGTCCCCGATGGCGCGTACCCCGGTACGTGCCGCCACCTCACCGCGGCCGAGCGGGCGGAGCGGGCGGCATCGGGCCGCCCGCCGGCGCTGCGGCTGCGGGCCCAGGTGGCCGAGCTCACCGTGCCCGACGACGTCCTCGGCCCGCTGACCGCCGCGGTCGACGACCTGGTGCTGCGCCGCAACGACGGGGTGCCGGCCTACAACCTGGCGGTGGTGGTGGACGACGCCGCCCAGCACGTGGAGCAGGTGGTGCGCGGCGACGACCTGGCCGGTTCGGCGCCCCGCCAACGCCACCTCGCGACGCTGCTCGGGCTCCCGCCGGTGCGCTACGCCCACGTGCCGATGGTCCTGGCGCCCACCGGTCACCGGCTGGCCAAGCGCGACGGCGCCACCACCCTGGCCGACCAGGCCCGGGCCGGCCGCCCGCCCGACGTCGTGCTCGCCGCGCTGGCCGCCAGCATCGGGCTGGCGACCACCGGCGAGGCCGTCACCGCGGCGCTGCTCCGAGACCGGTTCGACCCCGGCCGCGTGCCCCGATCGCCGTGGGTTCCGGGCCCGGAGCTGCTGGGCACCTGAGCGCCGTCAGGTCCTAGGCTGTCTCCTCACCGATCCGGGCGATCGATCGGCCCCCCGCCCTTCACACGAGCGAGCTGCCTGGCTTGGCCATCTCCGACCTGGACTACACCGACGACTCCGACGTCGCGCTCATCCGTCGGACCCGCACCGGTGACACCGATGCCTACGCGCTGCTCCACCAGCGCCACGTGAGCTCGGCGCGCGCCCTCGCGTGGCGCATGAGCCGCTCGGCCGCCGACGCCGACGACCTGGTGTCGGAGGGGTTCGCACGTGTGCTCGCCGCCCTTCAGCGCGGCAACGGCCCCGACACCGCGTTCCGCCCGTACCTGCTCAGCACGATCCGTCGCCTCGCGTACGACCGCACCGATCGGGAGCGCCGGGAGGCGCCGGTGGAGCACGAGGTCGAGGAGGTGCGGCTCACCGACGATCCCGTGCTCGCCGGCTTCGAGCGCCAGACGGCGGCGGCCGCCTTCGCGTCGCTGCCCGAGCGGTGGCGCATGGTGCTCTGGCACACCGAGGTGGAGGGCGAGTCGCCCGCCGAGGTGGCGGCGATGCTCGGCATGAAGCCCAACGCCGTGGCCGCGCTGGCGTACCGGGCCCGCGAGGGGCTTCGCCAGGCGTACCTGAGCCACCACGCCGGGCCCGACCACGAGCTCTCCCAGGAGTGCCGCCACACCTCGGACCGCCTGGCGGCGTACGTCCGCGGTGGCCTCGCCGCCTCCCAGCAGCAGCGCGTGGCCGGCCACCTCGACCGCTGCGACCGCTGCCAGGCCGCGTACCTCGAGCTCGCCTCGGTGAACACGTCCATGCGGGGCGTACTGGCGCCCATCGTGCTCGGCTCGGCCGCCGGTGCCGCCTACCTCGCCGAGCTGGCCGCCCCCACCGCCGCCCCCCACCCGTCCGGTCCTGCCACGGCGGCCGCCGCGCTCGGCGGCCGACGGGTGGCGCGGGGCGTCCGCCGGGCCGTGGGCTCCCCCGCTCG
>JAHBSN010000050.1 GCA_019639095.1 Actinomycetota bacterium | reverse complement strand
TGGTGCGGCCCTTCTCGACGGTGACGTCGATCCACCGGCGGGGCGGGAGCAGGCCCCGCATCCATCCCCCGGTCCAGTGGGAGGCGACGGCATCGAGGTCGAGGCATGCCGCCATCACCGGTGACCACGGTCCGACCTCGGCCGACGCGAGGCGATAAGTCGTCGCCCCCACCTGGACGAGCTGGCCCGACCGACGCCAGCGCTGAACCGTCGATCGGCTCAGACCGGCATCCATCGCCTGGCGGAGCGTGACGTGGCCCATCTGTCGCGCGGCCGCCGTGTCGAACGATGCGCTGGGGTATGTCATATATCGAAACGTACTGTAACGACAGGTATGAAGGAAGGTCGGCTGAGCCTCGTTCTGAGGCTCGGAGCGGTCACCGGTGACCGCTCCCGGCCTCAGAACCGATGCAGCACCTACAGGCGGCGGACCGGGGGGCGGGTGTCGGGGATGGCGGGCTGGAGGGTGATGCGGACGTCGGTGATGGCCGCCGAACCAGGCACCACGAGCACGGGGTTGAGGCGCACCGATGCGATCTCGGGGACGGCGTCGGCCAGGGCGGCGAGCCGCACGAGCAGGTCGACGAGGGCGGTGCGGGCGCCGGGGCCCTGCTCGTCGAGCAGGGGCGCCAGCGCCGAGGCGTCGATCATCCGCTCGGCCTCGGCGTCCGACAGCGGCAGCAGCCGCAGGCACTCCCCCGAGATGCGCTCGGCGGCGGCGCCGCCCGGACCGAGGGTGAGCACGTCACCCAGCACCTGGTGGCGGTGCAGCCCCACCCGGAGCTCGGCGCCCTCCGGCGCCATGGCCTGGACGACGGCGGGGTGCATGGCGTCGCCCAGGAGCTCGACCATGCGGTTGTAGGCGTCGCGCACCTCCTCGTCGCCGTGCACGTCGAGCGAGACGCCGCCCGCCTCGGTCTTGTTGAGCCGTTCGAGGCCCGACGCCTTCAGCGCCACCGGGTAGCCGAGCTCCCGCGCCGCGGCCACCGCGGCGTCGAGGTCGGCGGCGAGGCGCTGGTCCACCGGTCGAAGGCCGGCGACGGCGAGGAGCTCGGCCGCCTCCAGAGGGTCGAGGACCCGGCGACCCCGCTCGTCGGTGGCGTCGTCGTCCAGCCACGCCGCCACCCGGGCCCGGGCGGCGGCCAGGCGATCGTCGTCGAGGTCGTGCAGGGCCCCCTCGGGCTGGGCCCGCCACGCCGCGTAGGTGGCCACCCGGCCGAGCGCCATGGCCGCCTCCTCGGGGAACGGGAACTGCGGGACGCGGACGCCGTCGGCGGCGAGCGGGCTCGGGCCGTGCTGGCCGAGGAGGACGGCCACGGTGGTGGTGGCCCTGGGGTGGGTCGCGGCGGCGCGGATGGCGGCGCCCACCCGCTGGTAGTGGGTGGCCACGCCGGGGGCGTAGATCACGAGCACGGCGTCGACGTCACCGGCGTCGTACACCGAGTCGAGGGCGGCCCGGAAGTGGTCGGGCTCGGCGGCGTTCGACAGGTCGACGGGGTCGGCCGGCTCGAGGCCGTTGGCCTTGAGGGCATCGACGGCGAGCCACGCCGGGCCCCACGAGTTGGTGACCACGGCCACCCGCCGACCCGAGGGCAGCGGCTGGTGCGCCAGCACGCCGGCGGTGTGGAACATCTGGGTGAGGTTGTCGACGCGGATGACGCCGGTCTGGTCGAGCAGGGCGGTGGCGGTGGCGTGCGACGGCCACCCCTCGGGCTCCTCCCAGTGGCTGTCGGCGGCGTCGCCCACCTTCACGGCCACCACCGGCTTGACCCGGCTGAGGGCGCGTGCGGTGCGGGAGAACTTGGCCGGGTTGCCGAACGACTCGAGGTAGAGCATGGCGACGTCGGTGTTGGGGTCGTCCTGCCAGTAGCGCAGGAGGTCGTTGCCCGAGACGTCGGCCTTGTTGCCGACGGCCACGAACGACGAGATGCCGAGGCCCACGTGGCGGGCGCCGTCGATGATGGCGGCGCCGATCACGCCCGACTGGGCCATGAGCCCGATGCGGCCCGGGATGGGCGCCACGTCGACGAAGGTGGCGTGCATCCGGACGTCGGGGCCGGTGTTGATGACGCCCAGCGCGTTGGGCCCGACGAGGCGCATGCCGTGCCGCCGGGCGTAGGACACCAGCTCCTCCTCGGCGCGCTCGCCGGCCTCGTCCCGGTCGGCGAAGCCCGACGACATCACCACCAGGGCCTGCACCCGCTTGACCGCGCACTCCTCCACCACGCGCAGCACCTCGTCGGCGGGCACGCAGATCACCGCCAGGTCGAGCTCGCCGGGCACGTCGAGGACCGACGCCCAGGCCCGCACGCTGCCGACGTGGGACGCGCTGCGGTTCACCGGGTACACCGTGCCGGCGAACCCGCGGCTCACGAGGTGGCGGAAGACCTGGTGCCCGATGGTGAGCGGCTCGCGGGAGGCGCCCACCACGGCGATGGACCCCGGCGCGAGGATGCGCTGCACCGAGCGGGCCTCGGCCGTGCCCGCTCGCTCCTCGATGGCGGCGAGGGCCTCCGGCGTGGGCTCGATGCCGAGCTCCACCTCGATCACGCCGTCCTCGTAGTGGCTGTTGGCGGTGAACCCGGCCTGGGTGAACACGCCGAGCATCTTGCGGTTCTGGGGCAGGACCGACGCCGTGAACCCGGAGATGCCCGCCTCCCGCGCCGCGGCGGCCAGGTACTCGAGCAGCACGGTGGCCATGCCTCGGCCGTGGTGCTCGTCGTCGATGAAGAAGGCGACCTCGGCGTCGCTGCGGGCTCGGTGGCGGTCGTAGCGCGCCACGCCCACGAGCTCGTCGCCGAGCAGGCCCACGAACGCCATGCGGTCGACGTAGTCGACGTGGGTGAACCGCTCGAGGTCCCGCTCCGACAGCCGGGGCCGCGGCGAGAAGAACCGGAAGTAGATGCTCTCGGGCGACTGGCGCTCGTGGAACCGGACGATGCGCTCGGCGTCGTCGGGCCGAATTGGCCGCACCGCCATGGTGCCGCCGTCGGAGAGGATGACCTCCGCCTCCCAGCGGGCCGGGTACGCCGGTTCGTCGGGCATGGCGCCGAGGCTACCGAGCCTCCCCCGGGCGGGTGAGGTGGCACCGGCCACACCGCGGCGCCGCGGTAGAACCTCCGCCGTGGTCCTCCACCGCCTTCGCTCCACGCCGCCCGCCGGGCTCGACCTCGACGCCATCCGAGCCGAGCTCGAGGTGCCCGGCCCGTTCCCGCCCGAGGTGCTGGCGGCGGCCGACGCCGCGGCCAGGGCTCCTCGGGAGGACGCGGCGCGGGTGGACGCGACCGACATCGACCTGGTCACCATCGACCCGCCCGGGTCGCGCGACCTCGACCAGGCGCTGGCGATCGAGCCGCTCAGCGACGGCTGGCGGGTCCGCTACGCCATCGCCGACGTGGCCGCCTGGGTGGCCCCCGATGGTCCGGTCGACCGGGAGGCGCGGGCGCGCACCCAGACCTACTACGCACCCGACCGGCGGGTCCCGATGCACCCGCCGGTGCTGGGCGAGGGCGCGGCGTCGCTGCTGCCCGACGGGTCCCGCCCGGCCGTGCTGTGGACCATCGACGTGGCCGGCGACGGGACCACCCAGGCCGTCGACGTCCGCCGGGCCACGGTCCGGAGCCGGGCCCAGCTCACCTACGCCGACGTGCAGGCCGACCTCGACGCCGGTCGGGCCCCGGCCGCGGTGGCCGCCCTGCCGTCGCTGGGCTCGGCGCTGCTCGCCGACGCCCGACGGCGCGGCGCGATCGACCTCGGCCTCCCCGAGCAGGTGGTGACCCGCGCCGACGACGGGTCGTGGGACCTGAGCCTCCGGGCCGACCTCCCGGCCGAGCACTGGAACGCCCAGGTCTCGCTGCTCACCGGCCGGGCCGCGGCCCAGCTCATGCTCGACGCCCGGGTCGGCATCCTGCGCACGCTGCCGTCGCCCGATCCCGCCCAGCTCCCCCGCCTCCGCCGGGCCGCCGCCAACCTCGGCATCGCCTGGCCCGACGACCTCGGCCCCGGGCCGCTGCTGGCCTCGCTCGACCCCTCGAGGCCGCGCCACGCCGCCTTCGCCGACCTCGCCGCCGAGCTGCTCCGGGGTGCGGGCTACTCCCTGGTGAGCGGCGCGGGCACGGTGCGCCACCCCGGCGACGACGACCCGGACGACGACGAAGCGGGCGACGTGGGCCACGCCGGGGTGGGCGGTCCCTACGCCCACGTCACCGCGCCCCTCCGCCGGCTGGTGGACCGGTTCGCCACCGAGGTGTGCGTGGCGGTGGCCGGCGGCCGCGAGGTGCCGACGTGGGTGCTCGACGCCCTGCCGCTCCTGCCCGACGCGATGGCCGACGGCGACCGCCGCTCCCGCCAGCTCGATCGGGCCGTGGTGGACGCCGCCGAGGCACTGGTGCTGTCCACCCGCGTGGGCCAGGTGTTCCCGGCGGCGGTGGTGGAGACGGGCGAGCGGTTCGGCACGGTCGTGCTCGACGAGCCGGCGGTGCGGGGCCGCTGCGACACCCGTGACCTGCCGCTCGGCGCCGAGATCCGGGTGCGCTGCACCGAGGCCGACGTGGCCGCCCGGACCGTGCGGTTCGAGCGCGTCTCCTGACCGGCGGGTGCCCGGGTGGCGGCGGCCGGGCCACCTAACCTCTTTCGGTCCCACCCCGGAGGAGCACCCCGTGATCATCGTCAACGGCCACCTGACCATCGACCCGGCCCAGCGCGACGCGGCCGAGGCCGCCATCGCCGCCGCCGTGGCCGCCACCCGGGCCGAGCCCGGCAACGTCGACTACCGCTTCTCCGCCGACCTCGCCGAGCCGAACCGCATCAACATGGTGGAGATCTGGCAGGACCAGGCCGCGGTGGACGCCCACATGGGCACCGACCACCTCGCCGCCTTCATGGCCGCCATCGGCCCCTGCGTGTCGGGCTCGGTGTCGATCACCAGCTACGACGTGTCCGGCTCCACCACCCTGCTCTGACCATCCGCACCCCCTCCCCCCTCCCCGCTCCGCCCCGCCGGGCCCGCCCGTGACCGAGCTCGTCGTCCTCCTCGTGGGCGCGGTGGTCGGCTTCGCCGGCTCCCGTCGCCTGCGGCGGCCCGACCGCGCCGCCCAGGCCGCGTCGGTGGCGCGCGCCGTGGGTGGCACCCTCGGCACCCGTCGGGGGCTGTCGGCGCCGGAGCTGCAGCGAGCCTGCTTCTCGGAGATGGTCCGCCACGTGCGCGTCACCCGCCAGGGTCGCACCCACGCCCCGTCGGGCTACCTCCTGTCGCTGCACCCCGACGACCTCGCCGTGGTCGACGAGGCGCGCCGGTGGTTCACCGAGGGGCTGGCCGACGCCTTGCAGCAGGCGGCGCGCGACAACGGCTGGGTGCTCGACGGGCCGGTGGAGATCGACTTCCAGGCCGACCCGGCGCGTCACCGCGGCGTGCCGGGTGCGCTCGTGACCTCGGCCGACCCCGATCCCACCCCTCCCCCGCCGCCGGCGCCGCCACCCGCGGCACCGGCCCCGCGCACCTCGGCGCCCGGACGCACCTTCGTCCTCGTGCGCGCCGACACCGGCGAGCGCATCCCGCTCCGGGACCCGCTCACCATCGGCCGCTCCCGAGATCGAGACGTGACCGTCGACGACGGCCGGGTCAGTCGCGCCCACGCCCGGGTCGAGCGGCTACGCGGCGGGTGGGCCGTGGTCGACGAGGGATCGGCCAACGGCACCACGGTCGACGGGGAGGCCGTGGTCCCCCACCGCCCCCACGCCCTGCGGCCCGGCTCGGTGATCGGCGTCGGCCCGGTGGAGCTGCGGGTGGCGGCGGTGGCCGCCGGCCAGCCCGGCACCCGAGCGCTCGACGACCAGGAGCGCACCCGCATCTCCGGTGAGGTCCTGCCGCCCGATCGGGGCGAGCCCCGATGATGCTGCTGCTGTGGCTGCTCGGCGGGCTGGTCCTCGGCGCCGCCGTCGAGCGCGTCGTGGGCCCGGGTCGCGCTGCCGCCGACGATGCCGCCGGGCCGGGCGCCGCCCCCGCCCGCCCGCGCCGGCGCCGCTCGAAGGGGCGGATCGTGGCCTGGGTGGGCGTGGGGATCGTGGGCCTGCTCGTGGTGGCGGCCGTGGGCGGGTACCTGTGGGCCAGCGCGATCTTCGGTCGCATCGAGAAGGTCGACGTGAGCGCCCAGCTCTCGAACAGCCCGGCGGGCACCAACTACCTGCTCGTGGGCTCCGACAACGGCCGCAACCCCGGCGACCAGAGAGACAACGTCCTGGGCGCCCGGTCCGACACGATCATGGTGCTGCGGGTGGTGGGCGGGAAGGCCACGATGCTCTCGCTCAACCGGGACCTGTGGGTCACCAACCCGGCCACCGGCGAGAAGGGCCGGCTCAACGCCACCTACAACGCGGGGCCCGCCAACCTGGTCCAGGCCGTCACCGAGAGCTTCGGCATCCCGATCGACCGCTACCTCGAGATCGACTTCGTGTCCTTCGCCGGGCTCGTGGACTCCTTCGGCGGGATCGACGTCGACTTCGCGCACCCCGCGCTCGACCGGGGCTCGGGCCTCGTGGTGCCCACCGCCGGGCGCGTCCACCTCGACGGCGCCCAGGCCCTGGCCTTCGTGCGGTCCCGCCACTACACCGAGGTCATCGACGGCCAGGAGGTGCCCGAGGGCGGGCTCCCCGACGTCAACCGCACCCAGCGCCAGCAGGTGTTCCTGCGCGAGATCATGGCCAAGGCCGGCTCGAAGCGGAACCCGTTCACCCTCCTGTCGGCCGCCGACAAGATGGCGGCGGGACTGCGCGTCGACGACGACATGACCACCTTCGACGCCATCCGCTTCGGCTGGCAGATGGGGCGGCTGAACCCCGAGTCGGTCGTGCTCCCCGTGACGCCCCGAACCACCAGCGGCGGCGCCGCCGTGCTCGACCTCGGTCCGGGCGCCGACGAGGTCCTCGCCCAGTTCCGCTGAGTACGGTCTGGCGCCATGACCGCGGAAGACTTCGCCGCCCGCATCGCCGCGGCCTACGCCAGCGAGGGCGCCAGCATCGACATCGGCCGGGCCGTGCTCGACGGGACCACCCACCCCGACGCCGTCGTGCAGGTGCCCCTGGCCATGTGCAACCGCCACGGCCTCATCGCCGGGGCCACCGGCACGGGCAAGACCGTCACGCTCCAGCTGCTGGCCGAGCAGCTCTCGTCGGCGGGCGTGCCGGTGTTCACCGCCGACATCAAGGGCGACCTCTCCGGCCTGGTGAAGGCGGCCACGCCGGGCGAGCGGATCACCCGGCGGGTGGAGGAGCTGGAGCTCCAGTACACGCCGGCCGGGTCGCCCGTGCAGTTCTGGGCGCTGGGCGGCGAGGGGCCGGGCGTGCCGGTGCGGGCCTCGGTGTCGTCGTTCGGCCCCCAGCTGCTGGCCAAGGTGCTGGGCGCCAACGAGACCCAGACCTCGTCGCTGTCGCTGGTCTTCTACTACGCCGACCAGCAGGGACTGCCGCTGCTCGACCTCGTCGACCTGGTCGACCTGCTCAAGTTCCTGGTGAGCGACGAGGGCAAGGCCGAGCTCAAGGGCATCGGCGGCCTGTCGAGCCAGACGGCCGGGGTGCTCCTGCGCAAGCTGGTGGAGCTGCTCCAGCAGGACGCCGAGCTGTTCTTCGGCGAGCCCGAGGTGACCGTGGCCGACCTGATGCGGGTGGACGCCGACGGGCGGGGCGTCGTCAGCTGCCTCGAGCTGGCCGACGTGCAGGACCGCCCGAAGCTGTTCTCCACGTTCCTGATGTGGCTCCTGGCCGAGCTGTTCGAGCACCTGCCCGAGGCGGGCGACCTCGACCAGCCCAAGCTCGTGTTCTTCTTCGACGAGGCGCACCTGCTCTTCGACGGGGCCTCGAAGGAGTTCGTCGACCAGGTGGCCCAGACCGTGCGGCTCATCCGCTCGAAGGGCGTCGGCGTGTTCTTCGTGACCCAGCTGCCCGACGACGTGCCCGACGAGGTGCTCGCCCAGCTCGGCAACCGGGTCCAGCACGGGCTGCGGGCCTACACGCCCCGGGACGCCAAGGCCCTCAAGGCGGCGGTGTCGACCTATCCGAAGACCGACGACTACGACCTCGAGGAGGCGCTGACCCAGCTCGGGATCGGCGAGGCCATCGTGACCACGCTGGCCGACAACGGCGCCCCCACGCCGGTGGCGTGGACCAAGGTGCGCCCGCCGCAGTCGCAGATCGGCGCCGTCGACCCCGCCGAGGTGCTCGCCCTCGCCCAGGCCAGCGAACCGTGGGCCACCTACGTGACCGAGGTCGACCGCGAGTCGGCCCGCGAGCTGCTCGCCGCGAGGATGGGCGTGACGCTGCCCCCGCCCACGCCGGCCCCGACCGAGCCGCCCGTGGTGCGGCCGGACCTGCCCCCGCCTCCGGCCGGGGCGTACCCGCCCGAGCCGTCGCCGGGCGACCTGGTGCGGGACTCGGGCCTCGACGCCGAGGCGTTCGACCCGGCGCCCGCTCCCGAGTCGCACAGCCGGGCCAAGGCCGGACCGAAGGGCCCGCCCGGCCGGGCCACCCGGGTCGAGCCGGCGCCCCGCCGCAAGGGAGGCACCAAGGCCAAGAAGGACGACGACAACGCCGTCACCGACTTCCTGAAGAGCCGCGAGGGCCGGGCCACCGTCAACAACGTCGTGCGCGGCGTCTTCGACCTGCTGAAGAAGAAGGGCTGACATGGGATCGAGCGAACCGGCGGGGCCGTACGAGGGGTTCGGCGGGAAGGTCGGGCGCACCTTCGCCGGGTCGGAGAGCTGGTGGCCCGAGCGACCCGCCCCCGGCCCCGACGCTCCCAACATCGTGGTGGTGCTGGCCGACGACCTCGGCTTCGCCGACCTCGGCTGCTACGGCTCGGAGATCCCCACGCCGAACCTCGACCGCCTGGCCGCCGGCGGGCTCCAGTTCACCAACTTCCACGTCACCCCGATGTGCTCGCCCACCCGTGCCGCCCTGCTCACCGGCGTGAACCCCCACCGAGCCGGCGCCGGGCACGTGGCCAACTCCGATCCCGGGTTCCCCGGCTACGCCGCCGAGCTGGCCGACGACGTGGCCACCGCCGCCGAGGTGTTCCGCGACGCCGGCTACCACACGATCGCCATCGGCAAGTGGCACCTCACCAAGGACTCGGACCTCTCCGACGCCGGTCCCCGCCACTCCTGGCCGTGCCAGCGGGGCTTCGACCGGTACTACGGCGTGCTCGACGCCTTCACCAACCTCCACCACCCGCACCGGTTGGTGGAGGACAACCACACCGTCGAGCTCGACCAGTACCCCGATGGCTACTTCGTCACCGACGACCTCACCGATCGGGCGATCGGGATGATCCGCCAGGCCAAGGCGTCGAACCCGAGCCAGCCGTTCCTCTGCTACTTCGCCCACATCGCCGTGCACGCCCCCCTGCAGTGCAAGCCCGAGGACCTCGAGCGCCACCGCGGCAACTACGACGCCGGGTGGGACGCCCTGCGCGAGGCCCGTCACCGCCGCCAGGTGGAGCTCGGCCTGCTGCCGCCCGGCACCACGCTGGCGCCGCGCAACGCCGAGGAGGGCGACGACGTCCCGCCGTGGGACGACCTCGACCCGGCCGACCAAGCCCTCTACGCCCGGTACATGGAGGTGTACGCGGCCATGGTCGACAACGTCGACCAGTCCGTGGGCCGCCTCTACGCCGCGCTGGAGGAGCTGGGCGAGGCCGACAACACGATCTTCCTGTTCCTCTCCGACAACGGGGCGTCGAGGGAGGGCGAGGCGCTCGGCACCACGTCGTACTTCCGCACGCTCGTGTCGAAGAACGTGAAGGACATCGAGGACCACGACTTCGACCGGTCTCGCATCGACCTGGCTGGTGGTCCGCAGGCCCTCGTGCACTACCCCCGGGGCTGGGCGATGGCGTCGAACACGCCGTTCCGGCTCTACAAGATCAACACCCACGCCGGCGGCCACTCGGTGCCCTTCATCCTCCACTGGCCGCAGGGCCAGGCCGAGGCCGGGAGGCGGGACCAGTGGGCCCACGTCACCGACCTGCTGCCCACGCTGTGCGAGCTGGCCGGGGTCTCCCGGCCCGAGGTGCGGGCCGGCCACGTCCTCCAGCCCGTCGACGGCACGAGCCTGGCGCCGGTGCTGGCCGACGGGTCCCGTCGCCACGAGCGAGGTGCGCAGTACCTCGAGATGTCGGGCCACCGGGGGTACTACGACGGCGACTGGGAGATCGTCACCCGGCACCAACCCCTCACCGAGTTCGGCGACCACGAGTGGGAGCTGTACCACCTGGCCGAGGACCGCACCGAGCTGCACGACCTGGCCGCCGAACACCCCGACAAGGTGGCCGAACTGGCCGCCGGGTGGGAGGCCGAGGCCCGACGGAACCAGGTGTACCCCCTCGACGAGGGGTCGAGGCTGCGCTACGTGGTGCGGCCGGTGTACGACGAGCCGCTGCAGCAGCCGGTGCGGATCGTGGCCGGCACGCACACGCTCGAGCGGTACCGGTCGCAGATGCTCATCCAGTGGCGGAGCTTCACCGTCGACGTCGACCTGAGGTTCGGGGCCGGGGACCGCGGGGTCCTGTTCTCCCACGGCGACCAGGGCGGCGGCTACGTGCTCTACGTGGACGACGGCGACGAACTGGTCTTCGTCCACAACGGCTACGGCGTGCCCACCACGCTGCGGTGCGGACCGGTGCCCGACGGGTGCTCCTCGGTCCGGCTGGCGGTCACGGCACCGGGGAACTGGCGGTGGGACGTGGCGGTGTCGGTGGACGGGTCGGTGCGGGGTTCGGTTGGCGACCTGGTGATGCTGGGTGCCATGGCCCCGTTCGAGGGGATCAACGTGGGGATCGACCGCCGCTCCCCCGTCTCGTGGGAGCTCTCCCAGCGCCACGGCCCGTTCCCCTTCACCGGCCACCTCCGGGCCGTCACCTACACCCCCGGCGAGCCCGCGCCCGACGCCGGCTCGAACTTCGTCGACCTCCTCCGGGAGATGGGCCTCCGCTACGAGTGAGCCCTGGTCGACGGGCGGCTGGGGCGGCGACCCTCCGTTCTTGCGCGCAGGGTCGCCACATCTGGCGAACACGGGCACAAGAACGGGTCGGCGGGCGGCTCGGGCGGCTTCGGTAGCGTGGCGGCCCATGTCGACCCGTCTCGAGATCGGCCTGCTGCAGTGCGGGTACATCGCCCCCGACGTCGCCGGAGCCCACGGCGACTACCCGGAGGCCTTCGCCGACCTGCTCGGGCCCGAGGGCATCGACCTGGTCACCTACGACGTGCAGCAGGGCCCGCCGCCAACCGACCCCGCCGCGCACGACGGCTGGCTCGTGAGCGGGTCGGCCAACTCGGCCTACGAGGAGCTTCCCTGGATCCCGCCGGTGGAGGAACTCCTGCGCCGCCTGATCGACCGCGAGGCCCCGCTCGTGGCGATCTGCTTCGGCCACCAGCTGCTGGCCCAGGCACTGGGAGGTCGGGTGGCCAAGGCCGAGGCAGGCTGGGGCGTGGGCGTGCACCGCTACGAGCTGGTGGGCCCGACGAGGCCGTGGATGGACCCGCCGCCCGCCGACGGTGGCCTGCTCATGATCGCCAGCCACCAGGACCAGGTGGTGGAGCTGCCCGACGGCGCCGAGGTGATCGCCCGCACCGACCACTGTCCCGTGGCCGCCTTCACGGTCGGACCCCGGGCGCTCGCCATCCAGCCGCACCCGGAGTTCTCCGCCGACGTGTCCCGCGGCCTCATCGGCCTGCGCCGCGGCGTGATCGGCGAGGAGCGCAGCGACGCCGCCCTCGCCACCCTCGACGGCCCCCTCGACCACGACCGCCACCAGGTGGCCACCTGGATGGCCAACTTCTGGCGTCAGTGAGGCGCCGTCAGGACTGAGCAGGAGGCACGATCGCCGCTGCGCCCGGCCCCTCGGTCGGACGGGAAGCGTCGCCCAGCTGCATCTCAAGCGCCGACCACGACTGCCACTGCCGATCCGACGCGCGCAGGGTCGCGGCGAGATCAGTCGATCTCGGTGCCGTCGGGTCTTTGGACGTGCCAGGTTCCGGTTTGGTCCCGGTAGGGGGTGTAGCCGTGTTCTTTGGCTCGGTTGTGCTTCCCGCAGGCGGGTCCCCCGTTTCCGGGGTCGGTTCTTCCCTGTCCGGGGCCGTGGAAGCCCACCAGGTGGTCGCTCTGGCAGGCGGTGACGGGGACGTGGCAGCCGGGCCAGTAGCAGTGGGTGTTGGCGAGGCGGACGGCGAGTTGGGCGGGTCCGGTGAAGAGGCGCTGTTTGCGGCCGTGGTCGATGACGTTGGACTTGGCGCCGAGCACGATGCGGCGGACGTGGGTGACCAGGGAGGTGGTGGTGGCTTCGGTGGGGTCGATGGGGTGGCCGTCGAGGGTGTCGCAGCGGAACCCGACCGGCGGCACCCCGTGCACATCGGGGTCGGCGGTGGGGTCGAGGTCGATGGGCCCGGCCGGTGGTCGCCGGCCTTCGAGCCAGGTGAGGTAGCGCTCGTAGGTGGTGTGGTCGATGACGATGTTGGTGACGATCTGGGATCCGCCGGTCAGGTTGGCTTCGGCCGCTGCGGCGCGTTGGAACAGCTGGTAGAGGGCGTCGAAGCGGCGTTGGCCGGGGGTGCGGGGCAGGTCGTCGAGGGTGGCGGCGTCGCCGTGTTCGGCGCGCGCTTTGTCCCAGTCGGCTTGGAACTCGGCACGGACGAAGTGCTCGAGGATGTCGTGGAGCACGGCGCCGTCCATCGAGGCGCAGCCGCCGGTGATGGTCCAGGAGCCGTCGTAGTCCTGGCGGATGGTGGCGTCTCGGTTGTCGTGGTGGCGCTGGTTGGCGTTGCGGGTGCCGTCTTCGTCGACCTGGCGGATCCAGTCGGTGAGCCGGGCGTCGAAGCGCCGATAGGAGTCGCGGGCGGCCAGGCGGGCGAGCTGCTCGTCGAGGTCGACCAACTTGCCGCGCACTCGGGGGTTGGCGTGGGCGCGGGCGATCCGCCCGGTGTGGCAGGCCCCGATGCGGCCGGCTTCGAACTCGGCGCGCACCGTGGGCAGTTGGCGTAGGGCCCGGGCCATCTGGGCCCGCCGGGCGGCCTCGACCGGGGAGAGGCGGGCGGCGTGTTCGACCATGACCTTGGCCGACGCGTGGTGGTCGTGGCGGTGCCAGCCGCCGTCTTCGATCGCGGTCACCACCGCGACCTGCACGGCGTCCATCCGCCGCCCGAGCGTCTCGACCTCGCGGATCACCGCCAGCGCATCGTCGAGGCTCGACGGTGACAGCCCGGCGGCGAACAACGAGTTCAGGCCCGCGTGGATCTGGTCGATGGCGGCTGCCACCTCCGGATCGATCACCTGCGAGGACATACGCATAGTCTCCCAAGGGGGTCTGACAGTTTCAGCCCCTCACCGTCCCCTTCGACCCAAATGTCCGAAAGAATCCTCGGTTCCAAGCAGGTCGAGGGCCGTCGGCGAATCGGGGCACCATCGGTCGTGGTCGATCCGTTCAGGCGCCGGGACCCAGCACGGTGGGTACCGTGAAGTGGGCGCCCTGTTCCGGTCGTAGCCAGGTGACCTCACCTCGGTACGGGTACTCCGGCTCGGGCAGGTCCACCGCCACATCATGGACCTGTGCTCGCTTGCCGACGCAGGAGGTAGGGACAACCCCACCGGCACGACGCCGGGGTGCGGGATGGCCGCACCGCGCCGATGCCCGTACCGTCAGCGCCATGACCACCTCCGGCAACCTCCTCACGCGGGCCTACGGGCCGGTGGTGAGCGGGCGGACGTGGCGGGCCACGGCCAACACGTTCCTCGAGCTGTGGGTGGCGTGGTTCGCCGCCAGCGCCGTGCTCGTGCCGCTGGTGGTGGCCATCCCCCTCGTGATCATCCTGCCCGTGGCCGTCCTCATGGCCATCCCGGGCCTCGTCGGCAACCGGATCGCCGCCGCCTTCGACCGGTACCGGGCCGACGTGCTGCTCGACCTCTCCCTCGCCTCGCCGTTCCCGCCGCTCCTCCCCCACGACCGCCGCTCGGCCATGGCCTGGTGGCGGCGGTTCGTGGCCGAGCTGCGCGACCCCGCCCTGTGGCGGGCCCTCGCCTACCGGGTCCTGTCGGTGATCACGTCGGCGGTGTTCGGCGCGGTGCTGGCCGTCGTCTGGTGCATCCCGCTCACCGCCCTCACCGCGCCGCTGTGGCTCGGCGCCATGCCGAACGACCGCATCGACCTGGGCCCGGTCCACCTGAGCGGCGCCAGCGGCGTGCTGCTCCCCGTCCTGCTCGGCCTGATCCTGATCCCCATCGCCCCCGTCGTCACCCGGGGCGTGGCCGACGCCCAGCGCGGCCTGGCCCGCACGTTCCTCGGCCCACGCGGCGAGCGGGTCCTCACCGAGCGCATCACCCAGGTGGAGACGAGCCGGGCCCGAGTGGTCGACGCCGCCGAGGCCGAGCGTCGCCGCATCGAGCGAGACCTGCACGACGGTGCCCAGCAGCGCCTCGTGGCCCTCGCCATGCAGCTCGGCATGGCCAAGGAGAAGATGGGCGACGACCCCGACGCCGCCTCGGCGCTGGTCGACGAGGCCCACGCCGAGGCCAAGCGCGCCCTGGTGGAGCTGCGCGACCTGGCGCGAGGGCTCCACCCGGCCGTCCTCACCGACCGCGGCCTCGGCCCCGCCCTCTCAGCGGTGGCCGCCCGCTCCCCCGTGCCCGTGGAGGTCCGCGTCGACCTCCGGGACCGCCCCGACGCCACCACCGAGGGCATCGCCTACTTCGTGGTGTGCGAGGCCCTGGCCAACGTGGCCAAGCACAGCGGCGCCCGCCGCGCCACCGTCAGCATCGGGCGACGGGGCGATCGTCTCGTGGTCGAAGTGTCCGACGACGGCCGCGGCGGCGCCACCCTCGTCGGGTCGGGGCTGAGCGGCCTGCAGGATCGCGTCCAGGCCGTCGACGGCTGGCTCCACGTGGCCAGCCCGCCCGGCGGCCCCACCACCGTCACCGCGGAGCTCCCATGCGCATCGTGATCGCCGAGGACGCCGTCCTCCTCCGGGCCGGGCTCACCCGCCTGCTCGCCGACGCCGGCGAGGAGGTGGTGGCCGGCGTGGGCGACGCCGCCGCGCTGCTCGACGCCGTTGCCCGCCAGCAGCCCGACCTGTGCGTGGTCGACGTCCGCATGCCGCCCACCCACACCGACGAGGGCATCCGCGCCGCCGTGCAGATCCGGCGGGACCACCCGGGCGTCGCCGTGCTCGTGCTCTCGCAGTACGTCGAGCAGGAGTACGCCACCGAGCTGCTCGCCGACAACACCGAGGGCGTGGGCTACCTGCTCAAGGACCGGGTGGCCGACGTCGCCGACTTCGTGGCCGCCGTGCGCCGCGTGGGCGAGGGCGGCACCGCCCTCGACCCGGAGGTGGTGTCGCAGCTGCTCGTGCGCAGTCGCAAGCGAGACCCGCTGGACCGACTCACCGAACGCGAGCGCGAGGTGCTCGGGCTCATGGCCGAGGGCCGCTCGAACGTGGCCATCGCCGAGGAGCTCGTGGTGAGCGCCGGCGCGGTGGAGAAGCACGTCCGCAACATCTTCACCAAGCTCGACCTGCCGCCCGACCCCGACGACCACCGCCGGGTGCTCGCCGTGCTGCGGTACCTGGAGTCGTGATGCGCAAGCTCCTCGTCCTCGCCGCCAGCGTGGCCGCCGTGGTCACCCTGGCCACCGGCTGCTACGCCCTGGTCGACCTGCTCGCCCTCGAGCACCACGGGCGCACCTACGAGCTCGACCCGGCCGGCACCGTCCACCTCGACGTCGACGGCGGCGGCACCGTGCGGGTGGTGGGCGACGGCGGCTCGAAGGTGCGGGTGGAGACCCGCTGGCGCGAGGGCATCTCGGCCCCGTCCATCGGCGTCCGGCGAGACGGCGATCGCATCGTCCTGCGCACGCGCTGCCCGCAGTTCATGAACCTCGTGTGCCAGGTGTCGGCCACGGTCCACGTGCCCCGGGGCACCCTCGTCACCGGTGGTGGCGACAGCCCGATCCAGGTGGTGGACGTGGGTGGCCGGGTGGACCTCTCCTCGGACAACGGCTCGATCCGGGTGGAGGGGGCCGCCGACTCGGTGCGGGCGTCGACGTCGAACGGCACCATCACCGTGGCCGACTCCACCGGCGACCTGTCGCTGTCCACCGACAACGGCGGCGTGCGCACCCGGTCGGTACGGGCCACGTCGATCGTGGCCAGCACCAGCAACGGCAGCATCTCGCTCGACCTGGCCGCCGCGCCGAGCTCGGTGGTGGCCCGCTCCGACAACGGGTCGATCACGGTCCTGGTGCCCGACGAGGAGGGGGTCGCGTACGCCACCGCCACGTCGTCGGACAACGGCGGGGTGGACGAGCTGATCCGCACCGATCCGACCTCGGAGCGCCGCATCGAGGCCCGCAGCAGCAACGGTGGCATCTCGCTCCGCTATCGGTGAGGATCGGGGCGTGGAGGTCGACGACCGCCGGACGCCCGACCACGAGGTGGGCCCGCAGATCGCAGCCGGGCGCGACGCCACCATCCACGACGCCGGGCCCGGCCGGGTGCTGCGCCGCACGCCCGACCGGCGGGACCACACCCTCGAGGCGCTGGTGATGGAGCACGTGCGCGCCGCCGGCTACCCCGTGCCCGAGGTCTTCCGACGGGGGCCGGGCGAACTGGTGCTGGCACGGATCGAGGGGCCG
>JAHBSN010000005.1 GCA_019639095.1 Actinomycetota bacterium | reverse complement strand
GACGTCATCGGGGGACCCGGGGAGCCGGGATCGTGAGGCGGCTGGCCGCGTTCACCGTGCGCCGCCGTCGGGCCGTGCTCTTGGCGGCGCTGCTCTTCCTCCCGATCTGCGCTGCGTTCGGAGGCGGCGTCGCCACCCGCCTCACCCACGGCGGGTTCGACGACCCGAGCTCGGAGTCCACCTGGGTGCACCAGGAGCTGGAGCGCCGGTTCGACGCGGGCCGCTTCGACTTCGTGGTGATCCTCGGCACGCCCGAGGGCGACGTGGACGACGACGACGTGTCCGAGGTGGGGCTGGCGGTCACCGACGCCCTGCGCGACGCACCGGGCGTGGCCGACGTGCTGTCGTACTGGGCCGACGGTCGGCTGCCGCCGCTGCGCGGCGAGGACGGGCGCCAGGCGATCATCGCCGCCCGCCTCGCCGGCGACTACGACCAGCGGGTGGCGCGCGCCGCCGACCTCGCCGAGGAGATCGCGCCGGTGGCCGAGCCCCTGGAGGTGGGGTTCTCGGGCCAGGCCGCGGTGGCCGAGGCCGCAAGCCGCCAGGCCGAGGAGGACCTGCACACGTCGGAGCTGCTGAGCGCCCCGTTCACGTTCGTGGCCCTCGTGATCGTCTTCGGGAGCCTGGTGGCGGCGCTGCTGCCGCTGTCGGTCGCCGTCGTCACCGTGCTCGGCACGTTCCTCGCCCTCACCCTCCTCACCGGCGTCACCGACGTGTCGGTGTTCGCGCTCAACCTGACCACCGGTCTCGGCCTCGGGCTCGCCATCGACTACAGCCTGTTCGTGGTGGCCCGCTACCGCGAGGAGCTGGCCCTCGGCCACGACGTGGAGCCGGCGCTGGCCCGGGCGATGCAGACCGCCGGCCGGACCGTGGCGTTCAGCGCCGGCACGGTCATGGTGTCGATGCTGGCCCTGCTGCTGTTCCCCATCACCTACCTGCGGTCGTTCGGGTACGCCGGCCTGATCGTGGTGCCGCTGGCCGCGGCCACCGCCATCGTGGTGCTCCCGGCGCTGCTCGCCGTGCTCGGGCCGCGGGTGGAGGCCGGCCGCCTCGTGCGGCGCGAGCGCGAGCAGCGGGTGCCGGGCTTCTGGGGCCGCCAGGCCCAGCGGGTGGTCCGCTCGCCGTGGCCCTACGTGGTGGTGGTCACCGCGGTGCTGCTGGTGCTGGCGCTGCCGTTCCGCAACTTCGAGTCCGGTCGCATCGACGACCGCGTCCTGCCGACGTCGAACCCGGCCCGCCAGGCCACCGACGACCTCCGGCGGAACTTCACCCTCGGCGAGTCCGAGCCCCTCGAGGTGCTCGTGGACGCCGACGTGACCGACGAGCAGGTGTCGCAGCTGGCACGAGAGATCCTGGCGATCCCCGGGGTGGCCAGGGTCGATGCGGTGACCGGCTCGTACCTCGATGGGGTGTCGGTGCCGCCCGACGACCTCTCCGAGGCGCGCTTCGGTGGCGGCCCCGGCACCTGGATGAGCGTCGTGCCGTCGGTGGAGCCGGTGTCGCTCGAGGCCGAGCGGGTGGTGGCCGACGTGCGCGCGCTGTCCACCGCCGAGGTGCCGGTCCTGGTGGGCGGCGCGTCGGCGGAGCTGGTGGACACCAAGTCGGCCATCGGCTCCACCCTCCCGTGGGCGCTGCTGGTGGTGGCGGTCAGCACCCTCCTCCTGCTCTTCCTCATGACCGGCAGCCTGCTGGTGCCCGTGAAGGCGCTGGCGCTCAACATCCTCAGCCTGACCGCGACCTTCGGCGGCATGGTCTGGGTGTTCCAGGAGGGCCACTTCGACGGCGTCCTCGGCTTCACCGCCACGGGGTCGCTGGACTCGTTCACCCCGGTGCTCATGTTCTGCATCGCGTTCGGGCTCTCCATGGACTACGAGGTGTTCCTCCTCAGCCGCATGAAGGAGGAGTACGACCTGGAGCGGGACAACGAGGCGGCGATCGTGGTGGGCCTCGACCGCACCGGGCGGGTGGTCACCGCCGCCGCCCTGCTCCTCTCGATCGTCTTCGTGGCCCTGTCCACCTCGGAGGTGGCGGTGGTGAAGCTGTTCGGGGTCGGCCTGATGGTGGCCGTGCTGGTGGACGCCTTCCTCATCCGCGCCACGCTCGTGCCCGCCCTCATGAGCCTGGCCGGCCGAGCCAACTGGTGGGCTCCCCGCCCGCTGCGGCGCTTCCACCTGCGGTACGGCATCTGGGAGAACGAGCCGATCGCGGTGCTCGACCGGCGCGTGTCGAGCGCTGCGGCCCCGGGCCCCGCCGAGGAGCCGGGCACCACCGACTAGCCGCACCCGCGCCCCGGCGCGGCTCGTTGCCGGATCGGCAACGGGTGGGCAGCGCCGCACGAGACGGCGCCTACGGTGGCCGCGCAGGCAGCAGGAGGAGACCGCCGTGGCCGAGCAGCAGACGTGGACCGAGATCACCACCGCCGACCCGGAGCACTCCGCGCGCTACGTGGAGCGGTTCCGCTCGATGGCGGCGGCCGGCCAGGACATCGAGGGCGAGGCCCGCTTCATCGACGCCATGGCGCCCCGGGGCGCGCACCTCCTCGACGCCGGCTGCGGGCCGGGCCGCGTGGGCGGCTTCCTGCACCGGGCCGGCCACCGGGTGGTGGGCGTCGACCTCGACCCGGTGCTGATCGAGGCGGCCGAGCACGACCACCCCGGGCCCACGTGGCTGGTCGGCGACCTCGCCGAGCTCGACCTCCCGGCGCGGGGCATCGCCGACCCGTTCGACGTGATCGTCAGCGCCGGCAACGTGGTCACCTTCCTCGCCCCCGGCACGCGCCGCACCGTGCTCGCCAACCTGGCCCGCCACCTCGCCCCCGACGGCCGCCTGGTGGTGGGGTTCGGCGCCGGTCGCGGCTACGACGTCGACGAGTTCCGGGGCGACGCCGCCGAGGCCGGCCTGCGGGCCGACCTCGAGCTCTCCACCTGGCACCTGCACCCCCACACCGCCGATGCCGACTTCCTCGTGACCGTGCTACGGCTCGCCTGAGGGGCGGTCCCGGCACGGGTGGCGCCCGTCTCGGCGCCTTGGGACCTTGGTCCCTGTTCGGCCGATCGGCCCGGGCGCAGCGTTCGAGGGAAGCGCCGAGCCTCAGGGGGCACCGATGACCGACTTCCTCTCGCAGTACTCCATCCAGCGCTGGCTGGAGATGTGCCCCCAGGGCTACCTGGAGGACACCGTCTACGGGCACGGACCCGACCAGCACGAGCCCGAGGAGCTCCTCGACAACGAGGTGCTCCGCGAGGCCTCCATCGCCGTCACCGTCCAGCTGGTGGCGGGCGAGCGCTGCGCCCTGGCGGCGTCGTCGGGCCTGGTCAACGCCGCGCCGGACTACCCGAGCAAGCGGTTCCTCGCCACCCAGACCCTGGACGAGGCCCGCCACGTGGAGATCTTCACCCAGCGGCTGTTCGACCTGGGGGTGAAGAAGGACGACCTCGAGTCGACCATCCAGGCGTACACGAACCCCAACCTGGTGAAGTTCGCCGAGGTGCTGCTCGAGAAGGTGGCCGACGGCGACTTCGTGGCCGGCGTGGTGGGCCAGAACATCGTGCTCGAGGGCATGGCCTTCACCGTGTTCGAGCTGCTCCAGGCCACGTCGGTGGAGGCCAACCCGAAGTTCGCGCACACGTTGGCGGGCACCATCGCCGACGAGCGGCGCCACGTCGGCTTCGGCGAGAACCGGATCGGCTCGCTCATCCGCCAGCACCCCGAGAAGCGGGCCGAGATCGAGCGCATGCAAGGCGAGATGAGCTACCACATGCTCGCCACCTTCGCCGACGTGTTCGGCGCCTCCGGCGAGTCCATGGACGAGGGCCGCAAGATGGCCGAGGCGCACGGCGTCGAGCCCGAGGCCACCTGGCACGGCGCCGACCTCGCCCACGCCTCGGCCGAGGAGATGGAGGCGGTGCTGTCGGACACGGTGCTGAAGGAGTTCAAGGTCCGCCTGGGGCGGATCGGCCTCGAGTACCAGTCGCCCAAGGTCCCGGCCTGAGGTGGCGCCACCGGCCGACGTGGAGCCCCACGAGCTCGACCAGGACGACTTCATCGCCCAGGTGCAGTCGTTCGAGTTCTGGTTCGAGGCGGTGGAGGGCTACCTGGGCGACAAGCCCTACGGCCGCGACGCCGAGGTTCCCGAGCCGCCCCTCGACGACCTCGAGCGCGACGCCCTCGTGACCACGCTGTGCAACTACTGCGTGGGCGAGGCGGCCGCGCTCGAGGCGTCGAGCGGGCTGGTGCGCCTGGCGCCGAACCACCACGCCCAGATCTTCCTGGCCACCCAGGTGGCCGACGAGGCCCGCCACCTCGAGGTCTTCCTGCACCGGCTGGCCGAGCTCGGCATCACCGACGCCCGCGCCGAGGTGGAGCGGCGGGCCAACCCCGGCCTGCTGGCGTTCAAGGAGCGCCTGCTGCGCTTCGTCGACGCAGGTGACTGGGAGGCGGCCGTGTTCGCCCAGAACGTCGTGCTGGAGTCGATGGAGGACACGGTCTTCCGGTTCCACGCCTCGGTGGCAGACCCCAAGACCCAGCAGGTCCTCGAGGGCGTGGTGGCCGACGAGCGCCGCCACCTCGGCTTCGGCGAGAACGACCTGGGCCGACGCCTGGCCCGCCACCCCGAGGACCGCGAGCGCCTCGCCGCGGTGCGCGCCGAGCTCGACCCGCTGGTCCTGCGATCGTTCGAGGAGGCCTACGAGGCGCTCGGCCTGGGCCGAGACGACCGGCCGTCGCTCGGGCGGGACTACCTCCACTCCGTGGAGCGCCTGGGGCTGACGGCGTGAGCGACGCCGCCGAAGCCCTGGTGGAGGCGGCCGGCGACGGCGCCGCGCCGCGGCGGACCTTCGAGCTGGAGGACACCGGGTTCCTCGAGGTGCCCAAGCGGTGGCGGAGGTTCTACCGCCACTGGGGCGGGCCCGACGACGAGCTGGGACCGAACGAGGTCGTGTGCCCCGTCTGCAAGGTGGTGATCCGCTCGCACCGCGAGCTGCGCCCCGGCGACAAGGTGTACTGCATGCCCTGCATGTCCCGGATGGTGGTGGTGGCCCGGCCCGACGGCCGCCTGGAGGCCGAGGTCATCTACTGATGGGCTGACCGCCCGCCAATCTGGCGTCCTCCCGGCTCCGAACCCCGGTCATGGACCCCCACCCCGACGCCCGCCGCCTCCTCCGGGGGGCGGTGGCCGGGTTGGTGTCCACCGGGGTGGCGCTCGGGTCGGCCGAGCTGGTGGCGGCGACGCGCCGCGACCTGCGCTCGCCGATCTTCGACGTCGGCGCCCGCTTCGTCGACCACACGCCCGCATGGCTGAAGGACTTCGCCATCGAGCAGTTCGGCACCAACGACAAGCTGGCCCTCCTCGTGGGCATCGGCGTCGTGCTCGTGCTCTACGGCATCGGCATCGGCATCGCCGCCACCCGTCAC
This sequence comes from Actinomycetota bacterium, assembly GCA_019639095.1. Classification (GTDB taxonomy): domain Bacteria; phylum Actinomycetota; class Acidimicrobiia; order Acidimicrobiales; family Iamiaceae; genus Aquihabitans. Next base: position 31,540 of record JAHBSN010000005.1, on the reverse strand, counting down.
CGGTGGGTCGGCGTGGCCGGGGTGGTCCTCTTCGGGGCCATCGGCACCTACGCATCGCTCGGCGGCGTCCACGGTCCCTGGGCGGTGCTGCCCACGCTCGTGGGCACGATCGCCGGCGCCGGCGCGATGTGGATCCTGAGCGGGCTGGCGGCGGCGACCGAGCAGGCGATCTCCACCGAGGGCGGCGCGCCCGGTCGCACGCCCCCGCCGAGCGGCGCCCTCGCCGCGCTCGGCGGACGGCGGGCGTTCCTGGCCGGCAGCGCCGCGCTCGCCGCCACGGCCGCAGCAGCCGGCGGGGCCGGCCGCTGGCTGTCGCGGCGCTTCGACGTGGCCGCCACCCGGGCCGGCATCGTCCTGCCCAAGGCCAAGCGAGCGCTCGCCCCCGTCCCCGACGACGCCATGCTCGACGTGCCCGGGCTGACCCCCTTCGTGACCCCGAACGCGGACTTCTACCGGATCGACACCGCCCTCGTGGTGCCGCAGGTGCCCATCGATTCGTGGCGGCTGCGCGTGACCGGGATGGTCGATCGCGAGCTCACCTTCACCTTCGACGAGCTGCTGGAACGGGACCTCGTGGAGGCCGACATCACGCTCACCTGCGTGTCGAACGAGGTGGGCGGCCGGCTCGCCGGCAATGCCCGCTGGCTCGGCGTGCCGCTCGAGGAGCTGCTGCGCGAGGCCGGCGTCCAGGACGGCGCCGACCAGATCGTCGGCCGATCCACCGACGGCTACACCGCCGGGTTCCCGGTGGAGGCCGCCTTCGACGGGCGCGGCGCCCTGGTGGCCATCGGCATGAACGGCGAGCCGCTCCCCACCCGCCACGGCTACCCGGCCCGCCTCGTGACCCCCGGCCTCTACGGCTACGTCTCCGCCACCAAGTGGCTCACCGAGATCGAGCTGACCACCTTCGAGCGCTTCGGCGCCTACTGGACCACGCGCGGCTACGCCGTGCAGGCACCGATCAAGACCTTCTCCCGCATCGACACCCCCCGCGCCCTCGGCTCGATCGACGCCGGGCCGCACCCCATCGCCGGCGTGGCGTGGGCCCAGACGCGCGGCATCCAGCGCGTCGAGGTCCGCATCGACGGCGGCGAGTGGCACGAGGCGCGCCTCGCCGACGAGCTCAACGACCAGACCTGGCGACAGTGGGTCCTCCCGTGGGACTTCACGAGCGGCCGCCACACCATCGAGTGCCGCGCCACCGACGGCACCGGAGCAATCCAGACCCAGGAGCGCTCCGAACCCCTGCCCGACGGCGCCACCGGATGGCACTCGATCGTGGTGATCGTGCCGTGATCCGCCAAGCGCCCGACCCATCTCCCCACCCCCCACCCAACGCAACGAAAGCGAGCTCCACCATGCGCATCACCCGGAACCGAGCCGGTGCCATCGGCATCGCCCTGGCCCTCACCCTCAGCGTCGCCGCCTGCGGCAGCGACTCCGACGGCGGCTCCTCGTCGCCGACCACCGAGGCGGCCACCACGACCGCAGCATCGGGAGACGAGGCCCTCTCGCCCACCGGACCCGGTTGCGCCGCCGTCCCGAAGGACGGTGACGGCAGCTTCGCCGGCATGGCCCAGGACCCCGCCGCCACGGCGGCCTCGAACAACCCGCTGCTGTCCACCCTGGTGACCGCCGTGGGCAAGGCCGACCTGGTCGACACGCTGAACGGCCCCGGGCCCTTCACGATCTTCGCCCCCACCAACGACGCCTTCGCCAAGATCCCCGAGGCCGACCTCAACGCCGTCCTCGCCGACAAGGACACCCTCACCAAGATCCTCACGCTGCACGTGGCCAGCGGGCGGATGAGCTCGGCCGACCTCGAGGAGGCCGGCACGGTGACCTCGATCGAGGGCGAGGACCTCAAGATCGAGAAGTCCGGCGACACCTTCACGGTGAACGGCGCCAACGTGGTGTGCCAGGACGTGCCCACCGCCAACGCCACCGTCTTCATCATCGACTCGGTCCTGATGCCGAGCAGCTGATCCCTGGCCGGAGCCGCCGACGGGGCGGCGGATCCCCCAGGCTCGGTGGGGAGGGCACCCTGGTTGCCCTCCCCACCGGCGCGTCCGGGGTCGGGTGGGCCCATGGCGGCCCGTCCGACCAATCCGCGCCAGGATGGGCTCCGAATGCTGATCGATGGCCTCCCACGACGGACTCCGAGGTGACCGCCCGAGCGACCGGCTCCGGCTGGTGAGCGGGCACCCCTCGGCAATGCCCGGCCCCGACCCGACCGCCCTCGCCGCGCTCATGGCCCGCGTGGCCCGGGGCGACGAGGCGGCCTTCGCCGTGGTCTACGACGCGATCTCGCCCCTGGCCTTCGGGGTGATCCGTCGAGTGCTGCGGGACCCGAGCCAGTCCGAGGAGGTCGTGCAGGAGGTGATGGTGGAGGTCTGGCGCACCGCCACCCGCTTCGACCCCGACCGCGGGTCGGTGTCCACGTGGGTGGCCACCATGGCGCACCGGCGGGCGGTGGACCGGGTCCGCAGCGAGCAGTCGTCGCGCCGGCGAACCGAGCAGGACCAGCAGGGGGCCGCCCTCGTGGCCCCCGACGTGGGTGACGACGTGACCGAGTCGCTCCACCGCGAGGCGGAGCGCGAGCGCGTGGCCGGAGCGCTCGCCCGCCTCACCGACACCCAACGCGAGTCGATCGAGCTGGCCTACTACGGCGGCCACACCCACGCCGAGGTGGCACGACTGCTGGACCTCCCCCTCGGCACCGTGAAGACGAGGATCCGAGACGGCATGATCCGTCTGCGAGACGGCCTGGGAGCCGCATCATGAACGACGACGACCTCCACCTCTGGTCGGGGCTCTACGCCACCGATGCCCTCACCGCCGACGAGCGCGCCCGCTACGAGGAGCACCTCGCCGGCTGCCCCGACTGCCGCGCCGAGGTGGCCGGCTTCCACGACACCGCCGCGCTGCTGGCGGCGGCCGTGGCCACGGCGCCGTCGTCGGAGGTGCGTGCCCGGGTGCTGGCCGAGGTGGCCACCACCCGCCAGGACCCGCCCCCGGCCCCCGACCACGAGGCCGGCGACGCCGACGACCTCCACCACGAGCCGACCGTGGTGCCGCTGGCCCGGCCGGGCCGCCGTCGGGTCGCCCGCTGGCTGGTGGCGGCGGCCGCCGCGGTCCTCCTCCTCGGCGGCCTGGGCGTGCTGCTCTCCGGGCGCGGCTCGTCCGACCCCACCGAGGCCGAGCTCGTGGCCGGCGTCCTCGCCCGGGCCGACGCCCGGGTGATCACCCTCAAGGGCGAGGACCGCGCGCCGCTCAAGCTGGTGTGGTCGCCGAGCGCCGGCGAGGGCGCCGTGCTGGGCGACGACCTCGCCGCCGTGGACGAGGACGAGACCTACGAGCTGTGGGCCATCGCCGACGGCGAGCCCGCCCAGGTCGCCCTCTTCCGCCCCGACGAGCGCGGGGTCGTGCGCTCCCACTTCGCCACCGACCTCCGTCGGGCCGATGCCGTGGGCGTCACCGTGGAGCCGGCCGGCGGCTCCGAGGCGCCGACCACGCCCATCCTCCTGAGCTCCACGGTGTCCTAGCGCTCAGCGCGTGGGCGGTCGGCCCCGTACGCCACCTCTCGGTAGCGAACGCCGAGCTCGAGGCGCGCCCGCTCCAGCAGGACGGGCAGGGCCGTCGCCGCCACGCCGAGGCGCCGGGCCAGCTGGTCGTCGGTCTCGCCGAGCACCGTGTGGTGCCACAACAGCAGCTTCTGGCGCGGCGGCAGCGTGCGCCACGCCTCCACGAGGTGCTCGAGCACCGGTTCCGCCAGATCGTCCGCCATCGTTCCCCTCCCGACATCTCGGACATGCCGTCCGGTGCCGAGACGTCCCTGGGGCCCGGCCATGACGCCGATCCCCACGCCGCACCTCGTTCAGTCCCCGGCGCCCTCCCCCGCCCCCCGATCGATCTGCACGGGCGGCACGAGCATCGTGCCGTCGGCCTCCACCTCGAGGGGTGGGATCAGCCCGACGCCCTCGGGCGTCTCGGTCAGCGGGCCATCCACCGTGGGCGCCTCGGGATCGGGCGCCGCGTCGCGCGCCACGGCGGCCCTCGGCTCCCGATCCGGTGTCGGCGAGGCGGCCGCGGCGCCCGCCGCCACCCCGCCCAGCACGGCGATCCCGGCAGCGGTGGCGGCCACGCCCCGCAGCACTCGCCGCTGTCGCAGGCGGGTGATGAGCTGGCGCGACACCACCCGCGAGAGCCCCAACCGGGCCTGCAGCTGGTCGCGCAGGTCGGCGGCGCCGAGGTCCAGGGCCTCGCACAGCGCGTCCAGATCGGTCTCGCGGACCTCCACGAGGTCGGCCGGCGGCACCCCCCGTGATGAGCCCACCAGCTCCACGAACGCGGCCAGGACCGCGGCGTTGCCACCGCTGCCGGGCACCACGCGATGGGCCGAGCCGATGGAGAGGCGCCGGGCCACCGGATCGAACGCGAGCAGATCGGCGTGGCGGCGGTCGGTGCCGTGGCCGGCGACGAGGTCGGTCATCCTCTCCAGATCGGTCGGAGGGGAGCCCGACTTGAGGCTCGCCCGCCCTTGCGACCACGGGCATCCACCAGACTGGGCGGCCGATCCGTCCCGAGGAGCCCACGTGCACGAACCCGAGCCACCGCTGCGGCGCTCGGTGCCCGTGCTCCAGGTGCTGGGCTCGATCACGTCGCTGCAGCTCGGTGCCGCCCTGGCCAGCCGCCTGTTCGACCGGGTGGGCGCGGCCGGGGCCACGATGTTGCGGCTCAACCTCTCGGCGGTGGTGCTCACGCTCGCCGAGCGCCCGAGGATCCGATCGTGGACCGCGCCCCAGCGTCGGGCCGTGGCCCTGCTCGGCGTCACGCTCGCCGCCATGAACTCGGCGTTCTACGGCGCCGTGGCCCGGCTCCCCCTGGGCGCGGCCATCACGATCGAGTTCCTCGGTCCGCTCGGCCTGGCCGCGGTGCTGTCCCGCCGGCTGCGCGACGGCCTCTGGGTGGTGCTCGCCCTCGCCGGGGTGACCCTGCTCGGGCTGAGCGAGCAGGGGTCGGTGGACGGGCTCGATCCGGTGGGCGTGGTGCTCGCGCTGGTGGCCGCCCTGTTCTGGGCCGGCTACATCGTGGCCGGGGCGCGCGTGGCCACGCAGGGGCCGGCTCGCGGTGGCCTGGCCGGCGCCAGCCTGGTGGCCGCCGCCCTCACCCTGCCCTTCGGGGTCCTCCGGGGCGGGCGCGCGCTGCTGGACGCCTCGGTGCTCGGGCTCGGCCTGGCCATGGCCGTGCTCGCCTCGGTGATCCCCTACACGCTCGAGCTGCGGGCCCTGCGCCACCTCCAGCGCAAGACGTTCAGCATCCTGGTGGCGCTGGAGCCGGCGGTCGGCTCGGTGGTCGGGTTCGTCCTGCTGGACCAGCACCTGGGCGCCGCCTCGCTGCTGGCCATCGCCCTGGTCGTGACGGCCGGCGTGGGGGCCACGGTGACCGCCGACGCCACCCCGGCGCCGGTGGGCGGCGGCTGAGCGAGAGCCGGACGCACCCTCCGAACGACGTGACACTTGACCGCAGGGTCAGGTTTCGGAAGCCGCCTCCGCGGTTGGTATCGTGACCGTCGGTGCCTCCGCCTCTCCGGATCCCGCCCCGGATCGAGGCGGGGGCATCGCTCTTCTCCGGCCGCCCCTAGGCGCGCCAGCCGTGCAGGTCGGCCACGCGGGCCAGCACCTCGCGGAAGCGGACCTCGTCCAGCGCCGAGCCCTCACGGCGCACGGCGTCGGGCGGCACCCGCAACAGGCGCGAGGCGTCGGCGTAGGAGGGCCGGGCGTCCCGGTCCCACGCGCCGGTGCCCACCGGCACCCACTCGTGGGCGTCGCGCCGGCTGGCGTGGTCCTTGCTCGACAGCGGCACCGCCGCGAGCAGGGGCCCGTCCCAACCGAGCACGAGCACCGGCCGGTCCTTGCCCTGCGACGGGTCGTCCTCGTAGGCCACCCACGTCCAGACCACCTCACCCGGATCGGCGTCGCCGTCGCGCTCGGGGGCGTAGGAGACGACGATGCCTCCCGACGCCTCCGTGCGGTTGCGCAGCGAGGAGGCGACCCGATCCTTCAGGCGACGGAGCGAGCCGAGGGGAGCCATGGCTTTGCTCCTATGTCAAGCGGCGGCCGCGAGCAAGTCTGCGGGGGCTGTTCGGGCGGGTTGGGCGTCGGCGAGCAGGGCCCGGTAGACGACGTCGGAGAGCTTTCGCTTGAGGGTTCGGAGTGCTTCGGTCTTGGTCTTGTGGTCCTGGGTCATGCGCCGCTCGAGGTAGTCGATGGCGTCGTCGTGGCAGCGCATCTGGGTGATCGCGATGCGGTGGATCGCGGCGTTGAGCTGTCGGTTCCCGGCGCGGGAGAGCCGATGCCGGTCGCGGTTGCCTGACCACACCGGCAGGGGGGCGGTGCCGTTGTGACGGGCGTAGGCGTCTTTGTGCTTGAACCGGCGGACATCCGCGGTCTCGGCCACGATCTTGGCGGCGGTGAGCGCTCCGACCCCGACGAGGGCGAGCAGCGTCGGAGCAAGCTCGTTGACGATGTCGGTGATCTCGCGTTCCAGCGCTCGTTCGCGAACGGTCAGGTTGCGGGCGTGTTCGACGATCTCTGCGGCGATGCGCGCGACGGGACCATCGAAGCTCGCCAACCGGACAGCGATCGCGTCGAGGTTCTTCACCGCGGTGAGCGAACGCGCTGGCGGGTCCCACGACGCATCGAGCTCATGGAGATGCCAGCGAAGCCTGTTGAGGCAACGGGTCCGCTCCGCGACCAGGTCCTCACGGTGATCGACCAGCAGGCGAAGCTCACGAGCTGGGCCGTCGAGCTGAGCGACCGGCAGGTCCGGGTTGCGCAACGCCGCATGAGCGACCGCCAAGGCGTCGATCGGGTCGGACTTGCCGTAGGTGCGCGCCGAGTCACGGGCATGGGCCATCAACTTCGGTGGCACCCGGACGATGCATTCACCAGCGGCGAGCATGTCGGACTCAAGACGCCGCGACAGATGCCGGCAGTCCTCGACCGCCCACCTGCGGTCCGGGCCGAATCGGTCGGCCCACCGGATGATCTCCAAGTGGTCTTCGCTGGTCGTGGCGGTGGTGGTCTTGGTGCCGAGCTGGCGTCCAACGTCGTCGACCGCGACGACGGTGTGGGTGCGCTTGTGCGCATCGATTCCGAGGGTGATCATGGGGCTCTGGTCGCCTTTCACGTTGGTGATCCGGACCAGAACCGGTCGGTGGGCACACCTCAGTGGGGGCGATGCCACGCTCCTATCAAGCCACGCCGGCCGGTTCTGCGCGTCCGGGAGCCGGCAGAAAGCATGACTGCCATCAACGGCACGGAGGTTACGAGCCAAGCTCCCGGGCAACCACCAGCGTGACACTGATGCGGAGGTTAGGGCCGACGACCGGGCCGTAGGCTCCCCGCGTGCAGCTCGACGAGTTCCAGGACGTGATCGCCCGCACCTACGGCGAACGAGACCGGGCCCGAGGGCAGGCGGCCACCGTGGCCTGGCTGTGCGAGGAGCTCGGCGAGCTGGCCCAGGCGGTGCGCAAGGGCACGGTGGCCGAGCAGCGCCACGAGCTCTCCGACGTCCTGGCCTGGCTGGCCTCGCTGGCCCACCAGCTCGACCTGTCGCTCGAGGACGCCGCGGCGCGCTACGCCGGGGGCTGCCCACGCTGCGCCGCCATCCCCTGCGCCTGCCCCTGACGGGGCGAGGGCCTCAGGCGCCGAGCTCGGCGGCCACCAGCTCGGCGAGCTGGACGGCGTTGAGGGCCGCGCCCTTGCGCAGGTTGTCGTTCGACAGGAACAGCGCCAGGCCGTGCTCCACCGTCTCGTCCACGCGGATCCGGCCCACGTAGGTGGGGTCGGCGCCTGCGGCGAGCAGCGGCGTGGGCAGGTCGGCGAGCTCGACGCCGGGGGCGTAGGCCAGGATCTCGCGGGCCTCGTCGGGCGTGATCGCCCGGGCGAAGCGGGCGTTGATCGACAGCGAGTGGCCCGTGAAGACCGGCACCCGCACGCACAGGCCCGACACGGGGAGGCCCGGGATGTCGAGGATCTTGCGGGTCTCGTTGCGGAGCTTCTGCTCCTCGTCGGTCTCGTCCCGGCCGTCGTCGACGATGGAGCCGGCCCGGGGCACGACGTTGAAGGCGATCGGGGCCGGGAACTTCTCGTGGGGCGGGAACTCCACGGCCCGCCCGTCGTGGGTGAGCTCGGCGGCGCCGTCGGCCACCTTGCGGGCCTGCTCGTCGAGCTCCGCCACCCCGGCCAGGCCACCGCCCGACACGGCCTGGTACGTGGACACGACCAGGGCCTCCAGCCCGGCGGCGCGGTGCAGGGGGCCCAGGACGGGCATGGCCGCCATGGTGGTGCAGTTGGGGTTGGCCACGATGCCCTTGGGGCGGTGGGCGATGGCGTGACCGTTGACCTCCGACACCACCAGGGGCACCTCGGGGTCCATGCGCCAGGCCGACGAGTTGTCGATCACCACGGCGCCGGCGGCGGCCACGGTGGGGGCGATGGCCTTCGACGTGGCGCCGCCGGCGGAGAACAGGGCGATGTCGAGCCCCGACCAGTCGGCCGTGGCCGCGTCTTCCACGGTGACCGCGGTGCCCTGCCAGTCGAGCTCCTGGCCCGCCGACCGGGCCGAGGCGAACAGCCGCAGCTCGGTGACCGGGAAGTCCCGCTCGGCGAGGATCCGCCGCATGACGCCGCCGACCTGACCCGTTGCACCCACGATCCCTACGCGCATGCAGCCGAGGCTACCGGCGCCCCCTCGCCCCTCCCCAGCCCATAACGGCGGAGGCGGCGCCGGTCAGGGGCCGGCCACGCCCGGGGGCGGCGGCAGGTGCGGCGCCACCGGCGGCCCGCCCGGCCCGCCCGATCCGAGCGTTCCCGTCGGGCGCCGGCGGTGGCGACGGCGCCACCAGCGCACCCCCAGGGCCACCAGCAGGGCGATCGGCACGAAGGGGAGCAGGAAGCCGACGGCGGCCGCCAGGACCTGGCCCAGCCGGTAGACGCTGTGCGTCCCAGCCTTCAGCGCCGCCAGGAAGCTGGGCGGATCGTCGTCGGCCGGAGCGGCCACGTCCTCGCCGAGCTCAGCGGTGATCGTGGCCAGGCTCGTCTGGTCGTCGAGCACGCGCAGCTTGCCCTGGAGCGACTCCACCTCCTGCTCGCGGTCGGCGAGCTCGTGCTCGATCGCCACGAGGTCCGAGGTGGACGGCGCCTCGGCGAGCAGCCCCCGAAGCCGGCCGGCGCTCGCCTCGGCCCCGGCGAGGTCGGCCTCCTGCCCGGCGAGGTAGCCACCGGCGCGCTCGGCGATGGCGGTGGCTCGCGACGAGGCCGCCTCGGCGTCGGGCACCCGCACCGTCAGGTCGGCCGTGTAGGCGATGCGGCGGTCCTCGACCGGACGGGCAGACGGGCCGCCGGCCTGCTCGCCGGTGGCGAGTCCGCTCGAGCCGCCCGACGCCGGCGCCCTGGCCGCCGGGTCCGACCCCCCACCGTCCGAGCACGACGCGACGGGCACCACCGCCGCGAGCAGCCCGACCGCCAACACCCACCGTCGACCGACCATCGCGGGAGCGTAGGCCCCGGTGCCGACGGTGTGACGTCGGTCATGCGCGCCGACCCCGAGGGCCGTCGGAGCGCCGGAGCGTCAGCGGTCGGGGGCGTCGAGGCCGAAGGCGGTGTGGAGCACGGCCACGGCCCGGTCGCACTCGTCGCCCGCCACCACGCAGGAGATGCGGATGGCCGAGGTGGAGATCATCTCGATGTTGATGCCGTTGGAGGCGAGCGTCTCGAACACGGTGGCCGCCACGCCCGGGTTGGTCTTCATGCCGGCACCGACGAGGGACACCTTGGCCACCGAGTCGTCGGGGGTGACCCGGTCGGCGCCGATCTCCGAGGCCAGCCCGTCGAGCAGCTCCTGCGCCTTCTTCAGGTCGTCGGAGGGCAGGGTGAACGAGATGTCGGTGATCCCGGCCTCGGACACGTTCTGGACGATCATGTCGACGTTGATGTCGGCCGAGGCCAGCGCCCGGAAGATGCGGGCGGCCACGCCGGGCTGGTCGGGCACGCTGCTGATGGTGATCTTGGCCTCGGAGGCGTCGCCCACCACCCCGGACACGATGGCGTCTTCCATGTCGGACTCCTCCTCGGTGATCCAGGTGCCCGGCTCCCAGGTGAAGGCCGAGCGCACGTGCAGCCGCACGCCGTGAGTGCGGGCGAACTCCACGGCCCGCATGGCCGGCTTCGGGCAGCCCGCCGCGCACATCTCGAGCATCTCGTCGAAGGAGATGCGGTTGATCCGCCGGGCCGCCGCCACCACCCGGGGGTCGGTGGTGAACACGCCGGACACGTCGGTGTAGAGCTCGCACACGCCGCCGAGCGCCTCGGCGAGGGCCACCGCGGTGGTGTCGGAGCCGCCGCGGCCGAGGAACGTGACGTCTCGGTTGGTGGACACGCCCTGGGCGCCGCCCACCACCGGCACCCGGCCGGCCTCCACCGCCTCGCGCACGCGGTCGGCGCGCACCTCGAGGATCTTGGCGTTCATGTGGGTGGTGTCGGTGAGGAACCCGGCCTGGCTGCCGGTGAAGGAGTCGGCCGGCACGCCGAGGTCGTGGAGGGCCATGCACAGCAGGGCGGTGGCCTTGCGCTCGCCGGCGGTGATGAGCATGTCCATCTCCCGGCCCGGCCGGGTGCGCGACACCTGGCTGGCCAGGTGGAGCAGCTCGTCGGTCTCCTTGCCCATGGCCGAGACCACCACCACGACCTGGTCGCCGCGGCGCATGGTGCGCTGGACGTGGTCGGCCACCTCGCGGATCCGCTCCGGATCGGCGACGGAGGTGCCCCCGAACTTCTGCACGACGACGCCCACGACCTGCGACGGTACCGGCTGCCCGTCGGCGACCTCCAACCGGCGCGAGCGGCCTGGACGCCTCAGAGGTCGCGGATCGGGTCGCCCGGGATCTCGGGGCCCTTGATCATCACGTTCCACGAGCGCAGCTGGGCGATTCCGGTGGGGATGTCGCCCCCGGCCAGGGTGCACAGCGCCTTGAGGTCGTCGTGGCGCAACGAGAGGACCTTGCCGTTGAAGTCGCCGCGGGACTCGATGATCGACTGCACGAACCGGCGGATCGGGGCCGCCGGGTCGATCAGGCTCAGCGCCTCGAGGTCGAGCACGATCTTGTGGTGCTCGGGCGCATCGGGCAGGGGGGCGGGTTCGCCCAGCATCACGCCCACCGGCACCTTGTAGAAGTCGGCCAGGGCCTTGAGGCGCGGCAGCGACAGCGTGCGGAAGCCCCGCTCGTAGGCGCCGACGGCCGATGCGCTCCACCGGCCCTCGGACCGGGTCTCGACCTCGGCCAGCGACAGCCCCTGCGCCTGGCGCACGGCGCGCAGGCGCTGGCCGACCGAGCGCGTGAACTCGCGGTCGTCCTCGTCGGCCGGACCCTCGTCGGGGTCGATCTCCTCGCCGGGCTCGGGCCCGTCGCCCACCATGTCCCCCATTGTGGTGTGCGACGACCACGCGGAGCGACCTCACCGCTCCGGTGCGTCCCCGACGGGCCCGCCCGCAGGGCGGATGCGGGGTCGTCGGCGCCCGTTCCCACCTGCCGACGGCCGGTAGGGTGCGGCCCCGATGGGAACCGAGAAGCGCGAACGACAGAAGGCCAACCGCGAGGCGAAGCTGGCCGCCCAGGCCGCCGAGGAGGCCAAGCAGAAGCGGATCCGGTTCATCCGCAACGTGGTGATCCTGGTGGCCGCCATCATCGTCACCGGGTTCCTCCTCTCGGCGCTGAGCGGCTGCTCGTCGAGCGACAGCGAGGGGGTGGGCACCGACGGTGGCTCGACCACCGCCGCCCCCGGCGACGGCGGCACCGCGAGCGAGACCGCCGACGGGCTGGCCTTCGGCACCGGCGAGTGCCCGCCGGCCGACGGGGTGGACGAGCCGGTGATCGACTTCGACGACGCCCCCCAGCGCTGCATCGATCCCGACAAGGCCTACGTGGCCGAGATCGAGACCAGCCTCGGCCGTGTCACCGTGGAGCTCGACACCGACCGGACGCCGCTCACCACCAACAACTTCGTGGCCCTCTCGCGGTTCGGCTACTACGACGGCACCACACTGTTCCGCACCGAGGCGCGCACCGGGATCATCCAGGGCGGCTCGCCCCACACCCAGGACAACACCGACCCCGGTCCCGGCTACACGATCCCCGACGAGTCGCTGCCGTTCTCGTCGGCCGACTACGCCCCGGGTGCGCTCGCCATGGCCCGCACCGCCGCGCCCGACAGCGCCGGCGCGCAGTTCTTCCTCCTCGCCAATGAGGGCGGCGCCTACCTGGGCGACCAGGCCCAGCTGGGCGAGTCGGCCGGCAGCTACGTGGTGTTCGGGCGCACCACGGCCGGGCTCGACGTGCTCGAGAAGATCGCCGCGCTCGACGACGGCTCCGGCGCCCCGTCCACGCCCGTGTCGATCACCAGGGTGACCATCACCGAGCGCTGAGCGCGCTCAGACCTCGACGGGCAGCACCGAGAGGTCGGCCGGCCGGCCGCCCAGGAACACCGCCACCTGGCCGGCGCCCTCGGCCCGCCACGTGCCGTCGGGCTCGCGGATGAGCGCCGTGCGCGAGTCGACCCCCGCCAGCACCAGCTCGGGCGGGCTCATCTTGAGCGTGCGGTGCGCGGCGTCCTCGGACCACGTGTCGTGCGCGGGGATCACGGCCACGCCGGTGAGCAGGCCGAGGCCCAGCGTGAACGCGCCACCCCGGGGGTCCACCATCGGGTCGCACAGGACCTGGGCGCCGGCCGAGGAGCCGGCGAGGGTCCCGCCGCGCTGCCACGCCGCCACCAGCGCGTCCCACACCAGCGAGTCCTTGAGGACCGACCGGAGGTGCATGGGCGAACCGCCCACCAGGTAGGTGAACCGCGACCCGGCCACCGCCTCGGCGTGCTCGGGGCTCAGGGCGTCGGGGCGGGCCAGCACGTCGAGGCCGCGGGCGCGGACCCCGAGGCGGTCGAACCAGCCGGCGGCCTGCTCCACGGAACGGTGCGGGTGCTCGTAGGCGGCCCCGGTGGGCAGGACCAGCACCTCCTCGGCCCCACTCGCCTCCAGCAGGGCGGCGTCGAACGAGCAGCCCTCGCCGAACTCGCCGCCACCGATCAGGGCCAGGTGTCCTGCCATGGCCCGCGACCCTAGTGACGGCACGGCGACGCGCGGTCCGGCGGGCGGTCCGGTTTGGGCGATGGCGGGCGGTGCTCGGTAGCTTGACCGCCCATGACGATCAAGCGCGTGGGAATCTTGGGTTCGGGGATCATGGGGTCCGGCATCGCCGAGGTGGCGGCCAAGACCGGCCACGAGGTGGTCCTGCGGTCCCGCAAGCAGGAGTCGGCCGACGCCATGGTCGCCGCCCTCGAGAAGTCGCTCGCCAAGCAGGTGGAGCGGGGCAAGCTCACCGAAGAGGAGAGCCAGGCGGTGCGCGGCCGCGTGAGCGCCACCGCCAACCTGCACGAGCTCGCCGACTGCGACCTCGTGATCGAGTCGGTGGTGGAGGACCTCGCCGTCAAGACCGAGCTGTTCAAGGAGCTCGACCTGGTGGTGAAGGCCGGCGGCATCCTCGCCACCAACACCTCCACCCTCCCGGTGATCGACATGGCCGTGGTCACCGACCGCCCCGACCGCGTCGTGGGCGTGCACTTCTTCAACCCGGCGCCGATGATGTCCCTGGTGGAGATCGTGCGGCCGCTCACCGCGTCGGACGAGACCGTGGCCGCCGTCACCGCCTTCGCCCGCACCTGCGGCAAGGATCCGGTGGAGGTGAAGGACCGCGCCGGGTTCATCGTGAACGCGCTGCTGTTCCCCTACCTGAACAACGCCGTGCGGATGCTCGAGAACGGCACGGCCAGCCGCGACGACATCGACACCGCCATGAAGGGCGGCTGCAACTTCCCCATGGGCCCGCTCGCCCTGCTCGACCTCGTGGGCCTCGACACGTCGCTGTCGATCCTCGACGCCCTCTACGCCGAGTTCCGCGACCCGAACTACGCCGCCGTGCCCGCCCTGCGCCGCATGGTGACCGCCGGCCAGCTCGGCCGGAAGTCGGGCCTCGGCTTCTACGACTACGCCAAGAAGTAGTCCCGCAGCGTTCCCCGCCCGTCTCGTACCGTCGGGCTCGTGGATCCATCGGGGGAGGCACACCGCGGTGTCGACGTCGTCGGCCACGCCGTGCTCTTCGCCGCCACCGCCGGCCTCGTCGGCGCGCTCACGCTGATCTTCCGCTCGGCCCGCTCGGTCATGGAGATCGGCGGCTCGTGCGCGAGCGGCGGGCCCTACGTGGCGGCCACCCCGTGCCCGAAGGGCGTGCCGTGGCTGCTGGTGGGGTCGATCTGGGGCGGCCTCGCGCTGGCCCTGGTGGTGTCGGTGTCCGCCTCGCGGGTGGGCGCGCCCGAGGTGGCATGGCTGGCGTGGCCCGGCCTGTTCCTGTCGCTCGGCTGGAACTTCTGGGAGTTCGGCCTCGACCCGCCGTCGGGCGACGGCGTGGTCTGGGGCTGGATCGTGTGCGGCGCCATGTTCGTGGCGATGGGCGCGGCACCCGTGCTGCTCGCCGCCGTGTCCTCGGAGGGCCGCGCCCCGTCGGGGTCCGTGGCCCGGGCCACGGCGCTGGGCACCCGGGTCCGGGCCACCACGACCCCACCGCCGTTCCGGCCGGGGCCCGGCCTGGTGGACGAGCTCGAGCGCCTCGACGCCCTGCACCGCTCCGGCGGGCTCACCGACGAGGAGCACGCCGCGGCGAAGCGGGTCCTCCTGGGCGGTGGCCGGTGAGCTGGGAACGGCTCCGGTGGGCCGCCTTCTACCTGGCCGCCGCGGCCGCCGGCATCGTCGGCGCCAGCGCCCTGTTCGACGCCGTCACCCGGTGAGGCCGCCCGTCGAGCCACCTCCCTCGCCCTGGGAGATGCCCGATCCGGCGCAGGCCGACGACGCGGGCATCGTCGCCGTGGGTGCCGACCTCGAGGCCGGGACGCTCCTGGCCGCCTACCGCGCCGGGCTGTTCCCCATGCCCGTGCGGCGCCGCACCTTGGCGTGGTGGTCGCCCGACCCCCGGGGGATCCTGCCGCTCGACGGCCTCCGCGTCAGCCGCTCGCTGCGCCGCTCGTGCGCCCGGTACGAGGTCCGCGTGGACACGGCGTTCGACGCGGTGATCTCCGCCTGCGCCGACCCCCGGCGCGAGCACGGGTGGATCGACCAGCGCATCGCCGACGCGTACCGGCGCCTGCACCGACTCGGCTGGGCGCACAGCGTGGAGGCGTGGACGCCCGAGGGCGACCTGGCCGGCGGCCTCTACGGCGTGGCGGTGGGCGGCCTCTTCGCCGGGGAGTCGATGTTCCACCACCGGGTGGACGCCTCCAAGGTGGCGCTCGTGCACCTCGTCGACCTGCTGCGCTCGGGCGGCGCCACGCTCCTCGACGTGCAGTGGACCACCGACCACCTCCGCTCGCTCGGCGCCGTCGACGTGCCCCGCCCCGAGTACCTCGCCCGCCTCGCGGTGGCGCTCGAGCGCCCCCTCCCCCCCGCCTTCGGCGGCCCCCCGCCCCCCTGACCCCACCCCGGCGAATGTGCGGTACCCCAGGCGCGTTCGCGCCGATCTCGCGCGTGAGGTTCGGCGGGAACGGGCCCACCGGTGCAGGCGGGCACCCGGCCAGGGGCCAACATGGGGTCGTGACGACCGAACCGGTGGATCCGCTCGCCACCGCCGCCGGCGGCAGCGATGCCGCGGGGGTCCTGGCCCACTTCCGCGGGCCCTACGCCGACGGTCCGCCACCCGAGGCGCTCGAGATCCACGCGCCGCCGCTCGACCGGTTCGGGGTCGACGAGGTGCGGCGGCTGATCGTCACCCACGTGGTGCTGCTCGCCGCGGTGCTCCGGGCCGTGGCCGCATGGGTGGTGCGCCGGAGGGGTCGCTCGCTCGCCACCGCGGCGTCGGAGGGGCTGGTGGAGGGGTTCGAGCAGCTCGGTCCCACCTTCGTGAAGCTCGGCCAGCTCATCGCCTCGTCGCCCAGCCTCTTCCCCGCCCCGCTGGCCGACGCCTGCCTGCGCACCCTCGACGAGGTGCGGCCGTTCCCGCCCGAGACGGTCCGTCGCCTCGTGGCCGAGGAGCTCGGCCGGCCCGTCGGCCAGCTCTTCCGCCACTTCGACGACGTGCCGCTCTCGGCCGCGTCGATCGCCCAGGTCCACGCCTGCACGCTGCCCGACGGGCGCGAGGCGGTGATCAAGCTCCAGCGGCCCGACATCGCCCACCGCATGAACACCGACCTGCGGATCCAGTACTTCTTCGCCACGCGGCTGCTCAGCCGGTTCGAGGCCGCTCGTCGCGCCAACGTCGTGGCCATGGTGGAGGACCTCCACGAGGTCACCAACCAGGAGCTCAACGCCGCCCTCGAGGCGCACCGCCAGATGCGGTTCCGCGACGGCATCGGCCACTTCGGCGACAACGACGGCATCACCGCGCCGGAGATCTACTGGGACCACTGCGGGCCCCACCTGATCTGCATGGAGCGGATGTCGGGCGTGCCGATGGACGCGTTCGACGTGCTGGCCGAGCGCGAGGTCGACGGCGAGCTCGTGCTGCGCCGCGGCATCAAGGTGTGGATCGAGGCGGCGCTGGTACACGGGCCGTTCCACGGCGACGTGCACGCCGGCAACCTCTGGGTGCTCGACGACGGCCGGGCCACCTACCTCGACTTCGGGATCATGGGCGAGCTCCCCGACGAGTGGCGCTCGGCCATGCGGGACATCCTCTACACCTCGATGATCGACCAGGACTACCGACGGGTGGTGCGGGCCTACCAGCGGGTGGGCGTGATGTCGCCCGACGTCGATCCCGAGGTGGCCGGCCCGGCCATCGCCATGGTGATGGAGCCGATGCTCAACAAGGGCCTCGGATCGGTGAGCCTCGGCGAGACCCTGAAGACGAACCTGGAGCTGGCCGACCAGTTCGGCGCCACCGCGCCTCGGGAGCTGGTGCTCGTGTCCAAGCAGCTCCTCTACTTCGAGCGCTACGCCAAGACCCTGGCGCCCGACTACGTGCTGGCGCGGGACCTGTACCTGCTGAAGAACGTGTTCCCCGAGGAGGTGGCGGCGGCCGCCGCCGAGCGGGGCATCACGCTGCCCGACTGACGGGCTCGCCCGGCTGACCGGGGCCGGTCGCCGTTGACCGGCACCCGGTCAGGGAGCGGGGGTCTTCTCCGCCAGCTGGCGGAACGCCCTCGAACTGCGCCCGATGCGATCGACGAGCCGCCCGGCGAGGCGGTCGGCAGCGCCGGCCTCCTCCTCCATGGCCGCCACGATCTCGTCGCCGAAGGTCCGCCGGATGTCGGCGAGGGCGGCCTCCTGCTCGGCGGTGGGCTGGGGGTCGGGCAGGTCGTCGGGGAACGCGTCGAGCTCGGCCACGTCGAACCAGATCACCTGGTCGGCGACGCACACGTCGACGGGGACCTCGCCGGTGTCGGGGGTGTCGCCGGGCTCGCCCTCGAGCGCCTCGTCGGCATCGGTCGGCACGGTGACCGCCACCATCGGGCGGGTGCACATGGGGCAGGGACGGCCGTCGGGCCCGGCGGGCGTCGCGGCGCGCGCCAGCGCCCACAGGCGACGGGCCTCGTCCTCCTGCGCCTCCTCGTAGAGCTCGGACAGCGTGGCGGCCAAGCCGTGACCGGCCGGGCAGATCCACGAGTCGAACGATCCGTGGGGCGTCAGCTGCAGGGAGGCGTTGCAGGTGGGGCAGTTCGCGGTGGGGGCCACGGTCCTCCATCGGCCGCTCCCCCCGAGACCTGAAGGGTTCCGGCCCGCGGTCGAACGTGCGGTACCCCAGACGCGTTCGCGCCGGTTTCGCGCGTGGAGTTCGGCGAGGATGCGACCGTGGAGCGGGTGTCGGTGGTGGGCATCTCGGGTGCCGGCAAGTCGACGCTGGCGCGTCGGCTCGCAACGCGGTCGGACGTGCCCCTCCTGGAGCTCGACGCCGTCCACCACCTTCCCGGGTGGGAGCCGATCGGGGCGGAGGCCTTCCGAGCCGAGGTCGGCCGGTTCGTCGAGCAGGAGCGGTGGGTCGTCGACGGCAACTACGGGGCCGTCGTGCCGGACCTCGTGTGGGGTCGTGCCGACGTCGTGGTGTGGCTGGACCTTCCCCGGCGCACGGTCGTCCGCCGGGTGACGTGGCGTTCGATCGGCCGGGTGCTCCGCCGGGAGGAGCTCTGGAACGGCAACCGCGAGACGCTGCGGTCGGTGCTCTCGCCCGATCCGAAGCGTTCGGTGGTGCGCTGGGCGTGGGTCGGCCACGGTCCCCTGCGCGAGCGCTACGAGGCGGCGATGGCCGAGGCCGGCGAGCGCGCCGACGGCCCCCGGTGGGTGCGCCTGCGATCTCCGGCCGACGTCGACCGCTACCTCGCCGACGTTGCGCTCGGGTGATGGTCGCCTCGACGATGGTTGCCCCAAGGTAACGGTTGCTCTAGAGTAACGGTTGCCCATGAACGACCGAAGCGCTGCTGACCGGGTCCTCGACGCCCTCGGAGATCCCCAGCGCCGCGCCATCGTGCGTGCCCTGCGAACCGGCCCCACCCCGGTGGGCGCCCTCGCCGAGCAGCTCCCCATCGGCCGCCCGGCGGTGAGCAAGCACCTGAAGGTGCTCGAGGGTGCGGGCCTCGTGAGCCACCGCTCGGTGGGCACCCGCAACCTCTACGCCCTCGCACCCGATGCCCTCGTCCCGCTGCAGCGCTGGCTCGTTGACACCTGGGATGCCTCGCTCGATGCGTTCGCCGAGCACGTCCGCACCCACCGACCACAGGAGGAGCCCGATGGCGCCTGACCCCGGTGCCCTGCCGCCGATCCGCCGCTCGATCGTGGTACCGACGTCGCCCGACGACGCGTTCCGGCTCTGGACCGACGACATCGGCGCCTGGTGGCCCCTCGATCCGCACAGCGTGCACGGTGCCGGGGGCACGGTGGCCTTCGTCGACGGCGAGCTGGTGGAGCGGGGGCCGAGCGGGGAGCAGTGCTCGTGGGGATCGGTGCTCGCCTGGGAGCCGGGAGCCCGGGTGCAGCTCACCTGGCACCCCGGTCGGACCGCCGATGAGGCGACCGAGGTCGAGGTGCGCTTCGAGGCGGTCGACGTGGCGGGCGGGGGCCGCGGGCACACCCTCGTCACGATCGAGCACCGCGGCTGGGAGCGCCATCCCGACGGATCGGCCGCTCGAGCCGAGTACGGCCGGGGGTGGATCGGCGTGCTGGGCCGCTTCGGCGATGCGGCTCGCGCGGACGACGTGTGGCTGGTCCTCGCCCACACGGCCGGGCCGGCGGCTCCCGTCGACGGCCCCCTGTTCGCGCACCCCGACTTCGCCGAGCACGTCGCCTTCCTGGATCGGCTCGCCGGGCTCGGTGTGCTGGTGGCGGCCGGCCCCCTGTCGCCCATCGACGACGTGCCCGACGGCGCTCGCGGCATGACCGTGGTACGGGTGCCGGCGGCCGACGTCGACCGCTTCGCCGACCTCGCCCGCACCGACGACCAGAGCGTGGTGCGCGGCCTGCTGGACGTGACCGTTTCCCGCTGGGCCGTCGTCCGCCGCTGACCGCCGGACCTGCGCCCGCCGACTGCGCCAGTCGCGAACTCCACGCGCGAAACCGGCACGAACGCGGCTCCCGTACCGCACATTCGCCGGGGCTGGCCCGCCGGGCTGGCGTGACAGGGGGTGGGGCGCTGGCGGAGAATGGGGCATGACCGACTCGCGCCAGCCGGACCGCCCGTGGATGATGCGGACCTACTCGGGCCACTCCACGGCGAAGGCCTCCAACGAGCTGTACCGCACCAACCTGGCCAAGGGCCAGACCGGGCTCTCGATCGCCTTCGACCTGCCCACCCAGACCGGCTACGACAGCGACGACCCGATGGCCCGCGGCGAGGTGGGCAAGGTGGGCGTGCCCGTGAGCCACCTCGGCCACATGGAGCAGCTGCTCGACGGCATCCCCGTGGGCGAGATGAACACGTCGATGACCATCAACGCCGTGGCGGCGTGGATGCTCGGCCTCTACACCGCCAACGCCGAGCGCCAGGGGGTGAAGAGCCAGCAGCTCCGCGGCACCACCCAGAACGACATCGTGAAGGAGTACCTGAGCCGCGGCACCTACATCTACCCGCCGCTGCCGTCGCGCCGGCTGATCGTCGACATGTTCGCGTTCTGCCAGGAGTGGATCCCCCACTGGAACCCGATGAACGTCTGCAGCTACCACCTGCAGGAGGCCGGGGCCACGCCGGTGCAGGAGATCGCGTACTCGCTGGCCACCGCCATCGACGTGCTCGACGCCGTGCGCGACTCCGGCCAGGTGCCCGAGGACCGCATGGTCAACGTGGTGGCGTCGATCAGCTTCTTCGTCAACGCCGGCATCCGCTTCGTGGAGGAGACCTGCAAGATGCGGGCCTTCACCCAGATGTGGGACCGCATCTGCGAGGAGCGCTACGGCATCACCGACCCCAAGGCCCGGCGGTTCCGCTACGGCGTGCAGGTCAACAGCCTCGGGCTCACCGAGGCCCAGCCCGAGAACAACGTCCAGCGCATCGTGCTCGAGGCCCTCGGCGTCACCCTCTCCAAGAGCGCCCGGGCCCGCTCGCTCCAGCTCCCGGCGTGGAACGAGGCCCTCGGCCTGCCCCGCCCCTGGGACCAGCAGTGGGCCCTGCGCATCCAGCAGGTCCTGG
This sequence comes from Actinomycetota bacterium, assembly GCA_019639095.1. Classification (GTDB taxonomy): domain Bacteria; phylum Actinomycetota; class Acidimicrobiia; order Acidimicrobiales; family Iamiaceae; genus Aquihabitans. The sequence goes on along the minus strand of JAHBSN010000005.1, from coordinate 10,824 downwards.
CCTACGAGACCGACCTGCTCGAGTACGACGACCTGTTCGAGGGCTCGAAGGTGGTGGAGGCCAAGACCGCCGAGCTGATCGACGCCGCCCAGGCCGAGCTCGACGACGTGCAGGCCCTCGGTGGCGCCTTCGAGGCGATCGACGAGCTGAAGGGTCGCCTCGTGCGCAGCCACGCCGAGCGCATGCGCCGCATCGAGTCCGGCGAGCTCAAGATCGTGGGCGTCAACGTGTTCACCGAGACCGCCCCGTCGCCCCTCGACGGCGACGACAACATCCTGCGGGTGGACCCCGGCGTGGCCGAGGTGGCGGTGGCCGAGCTGGCCGAGTGGCGCTCGAACCGCGACAACGACGCCGTGAAGCGCAGCCTCGACGAGCTGCGCCGGGTGGCCCGCTCGGGCGAGAACATCATGCCGGCCAGCATCGACCTGGCCCACGCCGGCGGCACCACCGGCGAGTGGGCGGCGGTGCTGCGCGAGGAGTTCGGCGAGTACCGGGCCCCCACCGGCGTGGCCGCCGCCACCGGTGCGGGCGGCGGCAGCCAGGGCCTGCGGGCCGTGGCCGAGCGCCTGCAGTCCCGGGCCGGCGGTCCGCCCCGGTTCCTCGTGGCCAAGCCCGGCCTCGACGGCCACTCCAACGGCGCCGAGCAGATCGCCGTGGCGGCGCGCGACGCCGGCTTCGAGGTCATCTACCAGGGCATCCGCCTCACCCCCGAGCAGATCGCGGCGGTGGCGCGCGACGAGGACGTCGACGTGGTGGGCCTGTCGATCCTGTCGGGCAGCCACCTCGAGCTCGTGCCCGAGGTCGTGCGGCTCCTGCGCGAGGCCGGCGTGGCGGCACCCGTCATCGCCGGCGGCATCATCCCCGAGGACGACCGGCCCCGCCTGCTCGGCGCCGGGGTGGCCGCCGTGTACACCCCCAAGGACTTCGAGATCGCCAAGATCATGGGCGAGGTGGCCGACCTCGTCGACGCCGCCGGCGCCCGCTGACCAGGGCCGGATCGGCGACCGTGACGCCCACCCGCGACCACGAGTTGCCGCTGGTTCCTTTGGACCGACCAGATCCGGCCGACAGTGCAGGGATGAACGGTCCCACGGCGCGCACCTCCACCGCGCTGGGGATCCTCGCGCTCGTCGGCGCGGTGGTGGCGGCGTTCACCGATCAGGAGTGGCTGGTCCTGGTGGCCGCCGCCGTGGCCATCCTCTCGGTGGCCCTCCTCCTCCAGGCCCGCCACCGCGAGGCCGCCGAGGCCCGCAACGCCGCCCGGGCGATCGGACGGGTGGCCCCGCCCGATCCCGTCGACCCCGAGGCCGCCGTCGACGACGGCGCCCGTGAGGCCGCCGCCCGCTTCGAGGCCGACGCCATCCGGGCCCGAGAGGAGCTCGTGGCGCTGATGCGCGACGAGCAGCAGTACCGGGCCGCCACCGCGGCCGACGATCGGGAGCCGGCCCAGGCCGCCGCCCCCGGCACGGCCCCGCCGGTGGACGCCATCATCGACGAGGAGAGCGGCCTGTTCAGCGAGGTGTTCTTCGGCGCCTCGCTGGCCAAGCGGGTGTCGGCGGCGCGCCGCGGGCTGCGGCCCCTGTCGGTGGCGGTGCTCGACGTGTGGGTCGACTTCGGGTCGCTCGACTCCCGCCAGGCACCCACGACGCCGGTGGCGGAGGTGCTGCTCGAGGTGTTCCGCGAGGCCGACACCATCGCCCGCACGCCCGAGGGCCTCTACCTGCTGCTGCTGGAGGACACACCCGAGAACGGTGCGGTGTGGAGCCTGGAGCGCCTGCGCCGACGGGTCTCCGAGACCCTCCCCAACCACACCACCTGGGCCGGGGTGAGCTGCTACCCGGCGTACGGGTTCGATGCCGAGCAGCTGGTGGCGCAGGCGAACGCGGCGTTGGAGCTGGCCAAGGAGTGGCCGCAGGACCGGGTCGAGGTCACCGCCGAGTCGCCCGACTGATCGGCCCGGTCCGCATCGGGGCGCATGGCACACTGTGCCCCGGAGACCGCACGGAGGTACGGGAGAACGTGGCACCGGGCGCGGCGACGCAGGGCTTCGATGCCCCCCGATCCGGCCCCATCGCGCTGGTGGTGGGCGCCCGACCGAACTTCGTGAAGGTCGCGCCGCTGCAGGCGGAGCTCGACCGGCGCGGGCTCCGGTCGATCCTCGTGCACACCGGCCAGCACTACGACCCCGCCATGAGCGACGTGTTCTTCGATGAGCTGGGCATCCGCGCCCCCGAGCACCACCTGGGCGTCGGCTCGGCGTCGCACGCGGTGCAGACCGCCCGCATCATGGAGGCGTTCGAGGGGGTGGTGCTGGCCGAGCGACCCTCGTGGGTGGTGGTGCCCGGCGACGTGAACTCCACCATGGCGGCGAGCCTGGTGGCGGCCAAGCTGGGCGCCAAGGTGGCCCACCTCGAGGCCGGCCTCCGCAGCCGTGACTGGACCATGCCCGAGGAGATCAACCGGGTGGTGACCGATCGGGTGAGCGACCTCCTGCTCGCCCCGTCGGCCGACGCCGTGGAGAACCTGCTCGCCGAGGGCTACCCGGAGCGGTCCGTGGCGCTGGTGGGCAACATCATGGCCGACACGCTCCTGGCCAACCTCGAGCGGGCGAGGGCCCGACCGGTGCTCGCCGACCTGGGCCTGGACCCCGGCGGCTACGGCGTGGTCACGCTGCACCGCCCGAGCAACGTGGACGACCCGGCCACCCTCGACCGCCTGCTCGACGTGCTCGAGCACGTGGCGCGGGACCTGCCGCTCGTGTGGCCGGTGCACCCCCGGGTGGCCTCCCGCCTGGGCCCGGCCCGGCCCGGGATCCGCACCGTGGCCCCCGTCGGCTACCTGGACTCGGTGGCGCTGCAGGCCGACGCCCAGATGGTCCTCACCGACTCCGGCGGGGTGCAGGAGGAGACCACCGTGCTCGGGGTACCGTGCGTGACCTTGCGGACCACCACGGAGCGACCGATCACCGTCACCGAGGGCACCAACCAGCTGGTGGGCACCGACCCCGAGGCGATCCTGCACGCCGTGGGCCGCATCCGCGCCGGAGCGATCGAGGGGCGTCGCCCGCCGCTGTGGGACGGTCGCACCGCGGGTCGCGTGGTGGACGCCATCGAGGGCCACGGGTCGTGACCGCCGAGCGCACCCCCGACGTCGAATCGCTCCAGATCTACTGGGTCAACCAGTTCGCCGTGCCTCCCGACCAGCCCGGCGGCACCCGCCACTTCGACTTCGCCACCGAGCTGCAGCGCCGGGGCCACCGGGTGCGGCTCATCGCCAGCGACCTCAACCTGGCCACCCGCACCTACTCGCGGCGCAAGGGCACCACCGACATCAAGCCCATCACCGAGAGCATCCGGGGCGTGCGCTTCACGTGGCTCACCGCCGGCGCCTACCGGGGCAACAACTGGCGCCGGGTGGCGTCGATGGTGGTGTTCGGGCTGGCCACGTTCCACCACCTGGTGCGGGTGGAGCGGGATCGGTCCACCGTGTTCGTGGGCTCGTCGCCCCACCTCTTCGCCGCCCTGGGCACGTGGGCGGCCGCCCGCATCCGCCGGGTGCCGTTCGTGTTCGAGGTGCGCGACATGTGGCCCGAGTCGTACTCGGAGGTCTCGGGCCGCGACAACGGCCCCGAGGTGGCGCTGCTTCGCTGGATCTCCGACCTGCTCTACAAGCAGGCCACCGCCATCATCGTCTTGGCCCCGTCGAACGTCGACCGCATCTGCGAGCGCGGCATCAGCCGCTCGAAGATCGTGACGATCCCGAACGGCGTCGACCTGAGCGGGTTCGCCGAGGCGAAGGGCGGCATCGACCTCTCGACCCCGGGAGCGTTCACGTTCGTGTACGCCGGAGCCCACGGTCCCGCCAACGACCTCGAGACCGTGGTGCGCGCCGCCCACGACCTCGAGCAGCGCGGCCGAGACGACATCGCCGTGGTCCTGCTCGGCGACGGGTCCACCAAGGAGGGCCTCATCGCCCTCTGCGAGGACCTCGGCGTCTCGAACGTGCGGTTCGTGGATCCCGTGTCCAAGGACGAGATCGCCGCCACCCTGCGCACCGCCGACGCCGGGCTCATGATCCTGGCGCCGGTGGACCTGTTCACCTACGGCGTGAGCCCCAACAAGCTCTTCGACTACATGGGCGCCGGGCTGCCGGTGCTCACCAACGTGGCCGGGATGGTGTCGGACCTCGTGCACCAGGCCGGCGTGGGATCCACGGTCCGCCCCGGCGACCCGCTGGCGCTGGCCAAGGGCATGGAGGCCATGGCCGACGATCCACCGGCCGACGCGTCCGAGCGCGGCGAGGCGTTCATCCGGGCCCACTACGACCGGCGCACGCTGGCCACCCGGGTGGAGGACCTGCTGTCGTCGCTGCTCTCAGACGCCCGCTGAGAGGGCCGCGGCCAGGTCGGCCACGGGGAAGCGCCGGGGATCGAGGGCGGCCACGGCCGTCGCCACCGCCTCGGCCCGGCCGGGGTCGGCACCGACCACGAACGCCGAGGTGACCGCCCCGGTGGCGCCCGCTCCCACCACCAGCGGCCGGCACGGTTCGAGCACGGCGTAGGTGGGGGCCAGCCAGCCCGAGGCGGGGAGGTCGGGGTCGGCGTCGGGCATCCGGGCCGGCCCGCCGTGCAGGACGTGGGCCCGCCACCCCGCGCCGCCCGCCGACGAGGCACCGGCGCCCGCGTGGTGGACCTCCGCGTCAGCCGGCAGGTTCCAGCGGACCTCCACGTCGCCGACGGCTCGGTGCGGCGCGTTGACGGCGTCGGCCACCGCCACCACGTCGGGGGCCACCGCCACGAGCCGCAGCAGGACCGTGCCGTCGGGCAGCAGGAGCCGCCCGACCAGCGCCGCCAGCTGGGCCGTCTCCACCTGGCGGACCACGGTGGCCTCCTGCCAGCGACGCCAGGAGAACCGCCCGGCCCGCTGGGCCTGAGGCGAGCCGGGTCGTCGGGGCACGTTGTGCACGTCGTCGCCGGCCAGGGCGTTGGCCCACGGCTCGGGGGCGGTGTAGCGGTACGCGCCCGCGTCGACGGCCACTGGCGTGCCGTCGAGCCACACGTCGACGTGGAGCTGGTCGGCGTGGGCGGGACGGTGTCGGAGGTGGCCGGCTCGGACCACCGCGTGGGCGCCCCCGCGGGTGAGTGCGTGGGTGGTGGTGGCGCGCCGCGGCGGCCGGGGGACCCCGTGGACCGGCGCGAGGCCGAACCAGGCCGCCTCCTCGTCCCAGGGACCGGGCCCGAGGTCGGTGGCCTGGCCCGTGGCGGCGGCGGCGTGGGCCAGCAGCGGGCGGAGGTCGCCGATGGCGCACGGGGCGAGGTCGAACACGAGCGCCCCGTCGTTGCCGCCCAGGTTCGGCACGCGGCCCCCGCTGCCGGGTGCCACGAGCGAGTGCAGGTGCGGGACGCTTCGGCCCACCGCATCGGCCACGCCCGGCGGCGGGGGCTCCCCGGTGGCGCGCGACACCGCGAGCACCCAGAGCAGCACGTGCAGCGCCACGCGGTGGTAGGTGGGCGAGTGCTGGGCGTAGGACCCGTCGGCGGCGAACTGGTCGGCGGTGGCCTCGGCGAGGGCGCGCGCCGCCCGCTGGCGCAGCGTGGCGGCGCCCGGCAGCCACGGCGCGAGGAGCGATGCCGTCCAGAGGAATCCGGCCTCGGAGGTGGCGTGGTTGTTGCGCTGCGAGAGGGCGTAGCCGAGCGAGGGGACCACCCGGCCCACCGCGTCCTGCACCAGCGCCCCCACGAGCAGGCGACGGTCCTGGGTGGTGGCGGGGTGGTCGTCGAGGGCGTCGGCCAGGAACATCGCGGCGATGGCTCGCAGCGCCGCCTCCTGGCCCGACATCCAGTGGACCCCCCGGTACGGCGGGTTGGCGGCGTGCCAGGACTCCAGGGTGGCCCAGACGAGCTCGGCCGCCTCGTGATCGCCCGCGCTCACCGCGTGGCGCAGCACGGGCTGGAGCCACCCCAGCCGCGCCGGCTCCCACACGTCCTTGATGTCGCCCGCGGCGGCCACGGCGTCGCTCAGCTCGGACCAGTGGGCGTCGGCCGGGTAGGCGTGGCCGGTGACGGGGTGCTCGTGCCACGACGGCGGCACGGGGGACGTGACCCACAGGCCCCCGTAGAGGCGCAGCCGATCCATGGGCCGGCCGAGCTCGGGGGGCGGCGGGGTGACCGACGCCGGCACGACCACGCCCGCCGAGCGCAGCACCCCGCCCGAGGCGGAGGTCGACTCGGCCCAGCGCTGCTCGGCGGTGCGGTAGGAGCCGGCCCGGCGCGAGGCCTCGTACCCGGCCCGACGCACCACGCCCCGCACGCCCCAGGTCCGCCACGTGGCCCGCACCAGGGAGCGTCCGTCGGCCAAGCGCGGCATCGACCGCGAGCTCAATGCAGCTGGGCGGCGCGCAGCGAGACCTCGGTGACCTCGAGGACCTCGGCGAGCGGGATGGGCGGCGGGCCGCCGGCGCGCACGGCGGCCACGAACGCCGCCGCGCACGCGGCGTGGCCCTTGTCGAGCCCGCGGACGCGGGAGGTGCGGACCCCGGGCCAGCCGTAGGCCCGCAGCGTGCGGAAGTTGTCGTTGACGAGCACCCGGCCGCCGGCGAACACCTCCACCCGCTCCTTGGGGTAGCGCTTCGAGCCGTTGGCGAAGTAGTTCACCGTGGCGATCGAGCCGTCGTCGAAGGTGAGCAGGATGCTCGCCGTGTCGGTGGGGCCATCGTGGCCCGGCTGGTCCAGGCCCACGCTGGCCAGGCTCGCGATCGGCGAGCCGACGAGGAAGCGGGCCAGGTCGATGAGGTGGCAGGCCTCGCCCACGAGCCGGCCACCGCCCTCGGCGCGGTCCTGGGTCCAGTGGTTGGCGGGGATCGCCCCGGCGTTCATGGTGAGGGTGAGCGCCTTGGGCCCGGTTCGGGTGGCGAGCAGCTCGACCATGCGCCGGGTGACCGGGGCGAACCGCCGGTTGAAGCCCACGCCGAGCAGCGGCAGCGGGCCGCCAGCGGTCGACAGCTCCTCGATGCAGCCGCGCAGGTCGGCGAGCTGCTCGGCGTCGATGGCCACCGGCTTCTCCACGAACACGTGCTTGCCGGCGCGCAGCGCCCGCTCGACGTACCCGGCGTGGGTGTCGTGGCGGGTGGCGACCACCACGGTGTCGATCTCGGGCCGGTCGAACACGTCGGCGGCGTCGCTGCTGGCGTGCCGGGCGCCGAAGGTGGCGGCGGCCACCGCGGCCGACGTGCCCCCGCGCGAGACGATGGTGTCCACCGTTGCCCCCGCGTCGCGGAACGCCGGCAGCAGCACCTGCGTGGCGAAGTTGCCCGCACCGAGCACGCCGAGGCGGGCCTGGCCCGACGCCGCCCGACCGGTGCGCACGTCGAGGCGCCGGGCCACCAGCTCCCCCGCGGCCGGCTCGGTGGCCGCCCGCTCCGGATAGGTGAGCACGATGCCCAGCGCGTCGCGGTCGGTGACCAGTGCCTGGTACGCGTCGGGGGCGTCGTCGAAGGCGAAGCGATGCGTCACGAGCGACGCCACGTCGAGCCGGCCCGAGCCGATCAGGTCGAGCACGGCCTCCATGTTGCGCCCGGCGGTCCACCGCACGAAGCCCACCGGGTAGTCGATGCCCCCCGATTCGTAGGTGGGGTCGTAGCGCCCGGGCCCGTAGGCCGCCGACACCTGGAACGTGAGCTCCTTCTCGTAGAAGTCGGCCCGATCCAGCTCCAGCCCGGTCACGCCCACGAGCACGATGCGGCCCCGCTGGCGGCACATCTGGGCCGCCTGGTGGATCGGCTCGCTCGACGTGGTGGACGCGCACACGAGCACCGCGTCGACGCCGCGACCGTGGGAGTGGGCCGCCGCCGCCTGCTCCACGTCGTCGCCCGGAGCCACCGTGGCGGCACCGAAGCCCTCGGCCAGGCGACGCCGATCCGGGTTGGGGTCGATGCCGAGCACGAGGCAGCCCTGGGCCTGCAGGAGCTGCACGGCGAGGAGGCCGATCAGCCCGAGGCCGATGACCACCACCCGCTCGCCCACCGTGGGGTTCGCGAGCCGCAGGCCCTGGAGGGCGATGCTGCCGACGGTGGCGAAGGCGGCATCGACGGGGGCCACCCCGGCGGGCACCACGGCGGTGAGGTTGACCGGGACGGTGGCGGTCTCGGCGTGGGGCCCCGCGGCGGCCACGAGGTCGCCCACGGCCAGGCCGCGCACGTCGCGACCGACCTCGAGGACCACACCGGCGCTCGAGTAGCCGAGCGGGATCGGCTGGGCCAGCTTGGAGCGCACGGCGTCGACGGTGACGCCGATGCCGTCGGTCCGGGCCTTGTCGATCACCTCGCCCACGCGCTGGGGCTGGCTCCGCACCTTGCCGAGCAGGCTGGCCCGGCCGAAGTCGACCAGCATCCGCTCGGTGCCTGCCGATACGAGCGACGCCTGGGTGGCGATGAGCACCCCCGAGCGGCCCACCGCCGGGGCCGGCGCCGCGACCAGCCGGGTGGATCCGTCCGACAGGTCCTGGAGGACAACCCTCGACATGCACGCTCCCCTGGTCCGGTGCGAGGGCGCATCCTACTGAACCGGGCCAAGACGGTTCCGCGGCCCGGTCGCGGCGACCTCCCGGGAGCCTCGGTGTGTAGATTCCGCCTCGTGCGTCGTGCCCTCCGCCTGCCGCCGGGGCAGTGGACCCGGTGGGCCTCACTGGCCCTCGTGATCGTGGCCCTGCCGCTCACGCGCTTCACGCCGCTCACGGCCCGCTTCAGCGGCGGGGTGCTCGCGGTGGCCCTCATGGCGCTCTCCTGCATCGGCAACCGCGACCGCCTGGCCTGGTGGTGGGGCTTCCTGATCCCCATCGACTACGTGGCCGGCGTGCCGAGCGGCCTCCTCGACGCCGCCCGGTACGGCGCCGTCATCTGGATGTGCCTGCGGTTCCTGCCCGACCTGTCGGAGGCGAGGCGCCCGATCGTGGTGCGCCTCGCCACGCTCGTGGCCGTGGTGGGAACCATCCGGGGCCTGGCCTCGGTGGCCCGGACCGACCGGTTCGGCATGATGATCGCCGCCGTCATGGTGGTGGGCGCCCTCACCGCCCCGTTCGTGGCGTGGCGCGTCCGCACGCACCGCACGATCCTCGCCGGCTTCCTGGGCGGCGTGCTGCTCAGCGCGGTCGTGTCGCTCATGCAGGGCGCCGACATCCCCACGCTCCAGTACGGCAACCAGGAGGGCAACCGCTTCCCGGGCCTGGCGTCGAGCACGATGCTGATCACCTGGCACCTGGCCTTCGCCCTGATCGTGGCGGTGTACTTCCTCAGCCAGCGGTCCGAGCCCCGGTTCCACCGGATCCTCGCCGCCGTCACCATCCCGGTCGGCCTCGCCGCCCTGGTGGGCAACGGGGCCCAGGGCGGCCTGCTGGGCCTGGCCTGTGCCGCCCTGGCGATGCTCGCGTTCGGTTGGCGGTCGATCACCCCGAAGAACCTGGTCCGCTACGGCGCCCCGGCGCTGGGCGTGGTGGTGGTGATCGGCGCCCTGGTCGTGGCGGGCCACATCAAGACCCCCACCATCGATGGGTTGCGCGGCGTCGGCGGCTACCGCAACGAGACGGCGCGCTGGACCGTCGCCGAGGAGGGCGCCCGCAAGCTCGCCGAACACCCGCTGGTGGGCGTGGGGCGCACCAACTTCGAGGACGAGTTCGGCCTCGCCCCGCACTTCCTGCCGCTCGAGGCCGGCATCACCGCCGGCGTGGTCCCGTTCGCGGTGGCCATGTACCTGCTCTGGTGCCTGGCGCGGGTGATCCTGCGCGGGCCGGTGGGCCGCCGGCCCGAGGCCTGGCTGGGCCTCGCGCTGTGCGCGGCGATGTTCGGCAACACGCTCACCGAGACCGGTGGGCCCTTCACGGGCTTGCCGCGCTTCTCGATGCTGCTCATCGCCGTCATCGCCTGCCAGGGGGAGCGGTGGCCCGCGATCGACGGGTCGGACGACGAGGAGGCGGCCGCCGCGCCCGAGCAGCAGGAGTCGGCCACGCGCTGAGGGAGCGCCGCCGCGCTCAGCTCGTGGCGCCACCAGCGCCGACGGCGTCGATCACCAGCCGGGCCACCCGATCGGCGGCACCGGCGTCGCGGTGCAGGTGGTGGAGCTCGAGGGACTCCCGCCGGCGCTCGGCCCACGCGTCGTGGCCGGCGAGCAGCTCGCCGAGCTCGCGCTCGAGCGCGTCGAGGTCGGTGACGAGCGGCCCCGGGAACAGGTCGGTGACGGGATCGAAGTAGAACCCGCGCGACTCCTCGTAGGCCTCGAGGTCCGACACCGCGAACACCACCGGCCGCCCGGTGAGGAGGAAGTCGATCCACACCGACGAGTGGTCGGAGACCAGCACGTCGGCGTGGGCCAGGAGCTCGTAGAGGGTCAGGCCCGAGGCGTCCAGGTCGTCCTCGCTCCACACGTCGAGGTTCGACAGGCGGGCCACGTCGGGCCGGGGGGCGAGCGGGTGGGACTTCACCACCGCGTGGGCGCCGAGGCGCGCCATGGCGGCGTTGACCGCCTCGGGGGTGCCGCCGGCGAACTGGGTGGCGGTGCCGGTGTCGACGCCGTCGACGCCGTCCTCGCCGGCCGAGCGCCGGTACGTGGGGAGCCAGACCACCAGGGGTCGCCCGCCGGTGATCGCCCGCACCGCGGCGGGCACCGGGGCGCTCGCCGACGAGACCAGGACGTCGTTGCGGGGCAGGCCGGTGACGGCCACCTGGTCGGCCCGCAGGCCCCACGTGGCCGCCAGGTGGCGGGCATGGACGTCGGCGGTGGCCACGGTGAGGTCGGTCTGGTTGCGGCCGACGTCGCTGCCCGCCGGGAGCCGCTTC
>JAHBSN010000049.1 GCA_019639095.1 Actinomycetota bacterium | reverse complement strand
ACGACCACGCCGTCACCGTGCGAGACCGCGACACCATGGAGCAGCAGCGCGTGCCGATCGCCGGCCTGGTCGAGCACCTGCGCGCCGAGCTCGGTCTGTGACGTCGGTGGCCGACGTCGACCCCGCCGCCTGGCGGGAGCTCAACCGCTCCTGGTGGGACGAGCGCACGCCGCTGCACGTGGCCTCGCCCCTCTACGACGTCGATGCCTTCCGCGCCGGGCGCGAGAGCCTCCGTCCCTTCGAGCTCGAGCTGCTGGGCGACGTGTCGGGCCTGCGGCTGGCCCACCTCCAGTGCCACTTCGGGCTGGACACGCTCGGCTGGGCGCGCCACGGGGCGTCGGTGGTGGGCCTCGACTTCTCGCAGCCCGCGGTCGACGCGGCCAACGGCCTGGCAGCCGACCTCGGCCTCGACGGCCGGTTCGTGTGCGCCGACGTGTACGACGCGGTCGATGCCCTCGGGGGCGAGCGGTTCGACGTCGTCTACACCGGACTCGGCGCCCTCAACTGGCTGCCCGACCTCACCGCCTGGGCCTCGGTGGTGGCGGCGCTCGTGCGGCCCGGCGGACGGCTGCTCCTGGCCGAGTTCCACCCCTTCTCCTGGGTGTTCGGCGACGGCCGGGACCTCGACGGGTTCCGCGTGGTCGACGACTACTTCGGGGGCGGCCCATCGGTGTGGGACGAGGCGGGCAGCTACGCGGACCTCGCTGCCGACACCGTGCACAACGTCACGGTGGAGCACCAGCACCCGCTGGCCGAGGTCCTGTCAGCGGTGGTCGGCGCCGACTTCGCGCTCGAGGCCTTCGAGGAGTACGACCACACCCTCTTCCCGCAGTTCCCCTGGCTGGTGGAGGACGCCGACGCGCGGTGCTGGCGGCTGCCGGAGGGCTCCCCCCGGATCCCCCTCATGTACGCCCTGGTGGCCCGGCGTCCGGCGGCAGGCGCAGCGTGAGCGTGCTGCTGGCGAGCGAGTCGAGCCGGGGCGGCAACTTCGCCAGCTTCGACGTGGAGCTGTGGCAGTGGGGGGCCTTCGTCGCCCTGATCGTGGTCCTGCTGGTGGCCGACCTCGTGCTCGTGCACCGCGAGGCGCACGTGATCACCTTCAAGGAGGCCGCCATCGAATCGGCGGTCTGGATCTCGATCGGCGTGGCCTTCACCGGGGTGGTCTACGCCTGGCACGGCGGCCAGCCCGCGGGGGAGTACATCTCGGCGTTCCTGCTCGAGAAGTCGCTCTCGATCGACAACGTGTTCGTGTGGGCGGTGATCTTCAGCTACTTCGCCGTGCCGGCGGCGTACCAGTTCCGCACCCTCTTCTGGGGCATCTTCGGCGCCCTCGTGCTGCGGGCCATCTTCATCTTCGCCGGCATTGCCCTGATCGAGCGGTTCGAGGCCGTGCTCGTGGTGTTCGGCCTGGTCCTCCTGTACTCGGCGTGGAAGATCGCGTTCCACGACGACGAGGAGGTCCACCCCGACAAGAACCCGGTGCTGCGCGTGGTGCGCCGGTTCATCCCCTCCACCACCGAGTACGACGGCCAGAAGCTCTTCACGATCGAGAACGGCAAGCGCCTGGCCACCCCGCTCTTCGCCGTGCTCATCATCGTGGAGACCACCGACGTGGTCTTCGCCGTCGACTCCGTGCCCGCCGTGCTCGCCGTGTCCCACGAGCAGTTCATCGTGTTCAGCTCGAACGCCTTCGCGATCCTCGGCCTGCGGTCGCTGTACTTCCTGCTCGGGGGCATGCAGGACAAGTTCCGCTACCTCAACCTCGGGCTGGGCGCCATCCTCGCCTTCGTGGGCGGGAAGATGCTCGTGAGCTACTTCGGCCACCTCCACCCGCCCACGTGGGTGTCGCTCGTGGTCATCGTCTCGGTGCTGGTCGTCACCATCACCGCCTCGCTCCTGGCCGACCGTCGCGACGACGCGCGCGCCGTGGGATGACCGGGACGGCGCGCTGATGGGCATCGTCGACGAGGACGTGGCCCGCGTGCGCGAGACGGCCGACATCATCGCCGTCATCAGCGCCCACACCACGCTCAAGAAGGTGGGCAGCAACTGGAGCGGGCTCTGCCCCTTCCACGGGGAGAAGTCGCCGTCGTTCTCGGTCAACCCCGACAAGGGCGTCTACTACTGCTTCGGCTGCCAGGTCCGCGGCGACGTGATCTCGTTCGTGCGAGACATCGAGCACCTCGACTTCCAGGGCGCGGTGGAGCAGCTCGCCGGCAAGTTCGGCATCGCGCTCCGCTACACCGACAAGCACGAGGGCGAGCGCCGCGAGGCCCGGTCCAAGCTGCGCGACGTGATGGTGGCCGCCGTCGACTGGTACCACCAGCGGCTGCTCACCGGCGCCGACGCCGGCGCCGCGCGGCGCTACCTGCGAGACCGCGGCTTCGACGGGGAGACCGTGCGGCGCTACCGCCTGGGGTGGGCGCCCGACGACTGGGACCAGCTCGCCCGTGCCCTCCGCAAGGACTTCCCGCCCAAGGTGCTGCGCGACGCCGGCCTCGGCCGGGAGAGCAAGCGCGGCGGCACCAACGACTTCTTCCGGGCCCGCATCCTGTTCCCGATCTTCGACCCCCAGGGCGATCCGATCGGCTTCGGGGGCCGGATGCTCCCGGGCGGACGTCCGCCGAAGTACCAGAACACGCCCGAGACCGCGCTGTACCGGAAGAGCAAGGTGCTCTACGGCCTCAACTGGGCCAAGGACGAGGCGGTGCGCACCGACGAGGTGATCATCTGCGAGGGCTACACCGACGTCATCGGCTTCGCCTCGGTGGGCCTGGCGCGCGCCGTGGCCACCTGCGGCACCGCCCTCACCGACGAGCACGTGCGCATCCTCCAGCGCTTCGCCCCGCGCCTGGTGCTGGCCTTCGACCCCGATGCCGCCGGCCAGGCCGCCGCCGACCGCGTGTACGAGTGGGAGAAGAAGCACGAGGTGGAGGTGGCGGTGGCCGCGCTCCCGGCCGGGGCCGACCCCGCCGACCTCGCCCGCACCGACCCTGATCGGCTCCGCGCCGCGGTGGAGGGCGCCGTCCCCTTCCTGGGCTTCCGGGTGGAGCGGATCCTGGGGGCCGCCAACCTGCGCACCCCCGAGGGCCGGGCCAAGGCGGCCGAACGGGCGCTCGAGGCGATCGGCGAGCACCCGAGCGAGCTCGTCCGGGATCAGTACGTGATGGCGGTGGCCAGCCGCTGCCAGCTCGACCCCGATCGCCTGCGCGCCTCGCTGCGCGCCGGCGGGGCCCGACCGCGAGTGGCGGTGCCGGCCCCCTCGGCCCGACGTCGGGCCCGAGCCGCCACCGCGGAGGTCGAAGCCCTTCGCCTGGCCGTTGCGCAGCCCACGGCCATGCTCCCGCTGCTCGACGAGGTGCTCTTCGACGACGAGCGGCACCAGCTCGTGCTGCGAGCGCTCGTGGCGGCGGGGGGAGACCTCCACGCCGCCACCGAGGCCGCCGACCCGTTCGTGGCGGAGTACCTCATGCGCCTCGCCGTGGAGGACTCCGACGCCGACCCGGTCGACGTGCGCCGCCTGCTGCTGCGAGATGCCGGCCAGCGGGTGCTCGTGGAGCTCCAGCGCGAGGCCATGGACGCCGCCGACAAGGCGGCGTACGCCACCGCCATCGGGTGGCTGAAGACCGAGATGGAGGCGGCCGGCGCCGACGCCCCTCCCGACCAGCATCGAGAAGACGAATTGCTACGCTGGCTCTCGCATCGGGCGGAGGAGCCTTCATGAACGACGGAGCCACCTCCCCGCAACTCGACCCCACAGCCTGGGAAGCCCTGCTGGTCCGGGGCCGAGACCAGGGGACGGTCACACAGGAGGAGGTCTGCGAGGTCCTGGACCTCGACGCGGAGCGCCTCGATGCCGACCTGGAGTGGGTGCGCGCCGAGCTGAGCCGCCACCAGATCGCCCTCGACGAATCCGTCCCGCTGGTGGAGCTGGTGGGCCCCGATCCGCTCACCGCCGACGAGCAGGCCGAGCTCGACAGCACCGCGCACGTGGAGGCCGTGCTCGCCGACCCGCTCGGCGGCATCGACCTCGCCCGAGACGAGGCCGAGGGCGGTCCGCGGCACCGGCTGCGGCTCGTCAACGTGCCCAAGGGCGGCGACCGCAACACCAGCACCACGTCCGATCCGGTCCGGGTGTACCTCAAGGAGATCGGCCGGGTGGCGCTGCTCACCGGGCCCGAGGAGGTGGCGCTCGCCCGGCGCATCGAAGCCGGTGGCCTCGCCGGGGTGCGCCTCGCCGAGCTGGAGGCCGCCGGGCGCCTCGCCGACCTCGACCTCGTGGCCCGCAAGCGCCTCGAGCGCACGGCCCGAGACGGCGAGCGGGCCAAGAGCGACCTCATCCAGGCCAACCTGCGGCTGGTGGTGTCGATCGCCAAGCGCTACGTCGGCCGCGGCATGCAGCTGCTCGACCTCATCCAGGAGGGCAACCTCGGCCTGATGCGGGCGGTCGAGAAGTTCGACTACACGAAGGGCTTCAAGTTCTCCACCTACGCCACGTGGTGGATCCGCCAAGCCATCACCCGGGCCATCGCCGACCAGGCCCGCACCATCCGCATCCCGGTCCACATGGTGGAGTCGATCAACAAGGTCCACCGCATCCAGCGCCAGATGATGCAGGAGCTCGAGCGCGAGCCCACGGTGGAGGAGCTGGCGGCCAAGGTCGACATGACCCCCGAGCGGGTGCGCGAGATCATGCGGATCAGCCAGGACCCGCTGTCGCTCGACTCGCCGGTGGGCGAGACCGACGACTCCAACCTGTCCGACTTCATCGAGGACACCCAGGCCGATGCCCCCGCCGAGATGGCGGCCCGCAAGATGCTGGGCAACGCCGTGGTCGAGGCGCTGTCGGAGCTGAGCGACCGCGAGAAGGAGGTCGTGCGGCTGCGCTTCGGCCTCGACGACGGCCAGGCCCGCACCCTCGAGGAGGTGGGCAAGGAGTTCGGCGTCACCCGCGAGCGCATCCGCCAGATCGAGGCCAAGACCCTCGCCAAGCTGCGCAACCCGAACCGCAGCCAGAAGCTGCGCGACTACCTCGACAACGACTGAGCCCATCGGTTCCGGGTTCGCGGGCCGGGGTGGCCGCTGCTAGGTTGACCCCTCGCCTTCGGAGGTAGCTCAGCTGGCAGAGCAGCTGACTGTTAATCAGCGGGTCGTGGGTTCGAGCCCCACCCTCCGAGCCAGAAGCACCAGGTCAGGGCCGGTCCTCGTGGGCCGGCCCTGACGCGTTGGCCCCGATAGGGTCGGCGCATGACCGAGCACGTCACTCCGGACCCGGCCCGCATCATGGACGCGTTCGAGGGCGCGCCGGAGACGCCGGTGGTGATGCTGAACCTGAACCGGTACCGAGACCGCGCGGAGTACGAGCCCGGCCACCCCTTCGCCGAGCGGGGGCTGAGCGGTCGGGAGGCCTACCTCCACTACGGGGTGGTGGCCCAGTCCGCCATCGCCCACGTGGGTGGGCGGATTCTGTGGGCAGCCGCCTCGCGCGATGTGGTGATCGGGTGCGACCACGACCGCTACGACGAGATCGTGGCGGTTTGGTATCCGAGCCGGAGCGCCTTTCTCGCCCTGCCCACCTACCCCGGCTACGACGAGGCCCACATCCACCGCGAGGCCGCCGTGGAGCAGGCCACGCTGCTCGCCGTCGACGGCGAACCCGAGCCCGTGCTGCGCAACCCCTTCGACGTGTGAGGGATCTGCACACACCCACCTGACCCTCGCCCGACCGGGATCGATTGCACGGCTTCGTACACCCTCCTACGCTTTCGGGTCGACGCTCTTGTGGCCTGGGACCGTGCGCCGCATCAGAGCATTCGGACATGGAATTCGGGCACGGGTAACCAGCGCCAAGGCGCCGACCATTCGGGAAGTGGGGAGAGTCATGCGGGGATTCGCTCGAGCATCCGTCTGCGGGGCACTACTGGCCGCCACGGTGGGGATCACTTCAGCGTCGGCTTCCGCCGCCCCCGACCAAGCACCACCGGCTGGGCCCACGGCCGCGCCGAGCAATCTGGCCACGGCTACGGACCAGATGATCGTGCACTTCGCCCAGGGGAGGAGCCCCGATGCGTCGACCCTGCGCGACCTCGGAGGCGAGGAGGTCGACCTCAGCCATCAGATGGGTGACGGGTCGTGGGTGGTGAAGCTCGGTGACAAGTACGCGCCGTCAGACACCGCTGCTCTGGCTCGAAGCTGGGAGTCCGAGCCGAGCATCGCATACGTCGAGCCTGATGCCCGTATGTTCCCGACCCTCACCCCGAATGATTCGCTCTATTCGCAGCAGTGGGACATGAAGGCGGTGTCGGCCGGCTCCAACTACGGCGCCAACCTGCCTCCGGCCTGGGACATCACCACCGGGTCGGCCTCGGCCATCACCGCTGTGCTCGACACGGGCTACCTCGACCACGCCGACCTCGCAGGCCGCTTCCTGGCCGGGTACGACATGATCAACGAGGCTCAGGTCGCGAACGATGGCAACCTCCGCGATGCCGACGCCCACGACCCTGGCGACTGGATCACCTCGGCGGAGAACTCCTCTGGCTTTTTCCAGGGCTGCGGCGTGAGCAACTCCAGTTGGCACGGCACCCACGTGTCGGGCACCATCGGCGCCAACGGCAACAACGCCGCCGGCGTCGCCGGGATCGCCTGGGGTTCCAAGATCCTTCCGGTGCGCGTGCTCGGCAAGTGCGGTGGCTACCTCAGCGACATCGCCGACGGGATCCGGTGGGCGTCTGGTCTGTCGGTGTCAGGCGTTCCGGCCAATCCCAATGTGGCCAAGGTGATCAACATGAGCCTGGGCGGCTCGGGTGCCTGCGGCACCACGTACCAGAGCGCCATCGACGCCGCCACCCTCGCGGGGACCCTCGTGGTGGTGGCTGCCGGCAACGACAATGACAATGTGTCGAACCACCGCCCCGGCAATTGCAACAACGTGCTGACTGTGGCGGCCACGAGCCAGCCCGGAAGCCGGTCCTACTACAGCAACTACGGCGCAGGGGTCGACATCGCGGCGCCGGGCGGGGCATCGGGCACCGACTCGATGATCCTGTCGACGTTGAACAACGGCACCACGTCGCCCACCTCTGACGCCTACGTCAACTACCAGGGCACCTCGATGGCCACCCCGCACGTGGCCGGCGTGGCCACGCTCGTGCGGTCGGTCAACCCCTCGCTCAACCCGGGCCAGATCACGTCCCTGCTGCGGGCCACGGTGACGCCGTTCCCAGGTGGGAGCACGTGCAGCACCTCGTTGTGCGGCACCGGGATCCTCAACGCAGGCGCCGCGGTCGCTGCGGCGCAGATTCCCGCCACCCTTCGCGTGACCACCAGTCCCGCCCTGCCCGCCGACATCATCGTCGACGGGACAGCGCGCGACACCTGGGGTCTGAACTGGGCGGCGATGCCCGCAGGAGCGCACCAGGTGTGCTTCGGGGATGTGCCGGGTTACACCAAGCCGCCGTGCCAAAATCCCACGCTCACCCAGGGGAGCACCTCCACGGTGACCGGGACCTACACGCAGAACGGGTTCCTCCGGGTCATCACCAGTCCGGCGGTGCCATCGACCATCACCGTCGACGGGGTGCCCCGCAACGATTGGGGCCTGTGGGCCGAGGTCACGCCGGGCACCTACAACGTGTGCTTCGGGAACGTCGCCGGCTACAACGTGCCCAGCTGCCGTGACGTTGTGGTGGGAGCGGGTGCCACCGGAACCACCACCGGCACCTTCACCGCGAACGCGAGCGCACCGGGACCGGCGGGCGCCTTCGGCTACCTCCGGGCGGTCACCAGCCCGGCCAACAGCGCCATGATCTCCGTCGACGGCCAGTGGCGGAACAACTGGGGTCTGGACTGGGTGAAGCTCTCCACCGGGTCCCACCAGGTGTGCTGGGGCAACGCGCCGAACCTGACCACGCCGTCGTGCCAGAACGTCAACATCGCCAACGGCGCCACCGCCACGACCACCGGCTCGTACGGTACCAAGGGCTTCCTCCGGGTGCAGACCAGCCCGGCGGTGGCGGCCAATATCACCGTTGACGGGGTGGTGGCCAACGCCTACGGCATGTGGACGGCCAAGGCACCGGGCACCTACAACGTGTGCTTCACCTACGTGATCGGCTACACCACCCCCTCGTGCCAGAGCGCCAGCGTGTCGGCGGGTACCACCACCGACATCACCGGAACGTACGCACCCTTCTTCTGAGGTACCCGTGACCGATCCCGCTTCCAAGCGCCCCCTCGTCAGCGTGGTGCTGCCCTGCCTGAACGAGGCGGGGTGCGTGGCCGACTGCGTCACCGAGGCCCTCGAGGGCTTCGCCGCCAACGGCCTGGCGGGTGAGGTCGTGATCGTCGACAACGGCTCCACCGACGGCTCGCCCGAGCTGGCCGCCGGCGCCGGGGCCCGGGTGGTGCACGAGCCGGTGCCCGGCTACGGCAGCGCCCTCCGCACCGGCTTCCTCGCCGCCGACGGCGAGATCATCGTGATGGCCGACGCCGACATGACCTACGACCTCAGCCGGGTGAACGAGATCATCCAGCCGGTGCTCGCCGGCGAGGCCGACGTGGTCTACGGGAGTCGCTTCGACGGCGCCAACCGCAAGAACATGCCGATGCTTCACCGCTGGGTGGGCACCCCGGTGCTCACGGCCCTCACCAAGCGGGCGGCCGGCGGTCTCGAGCTCAAGGACGGGCAGTCGGGGTACCGGGCCTTCCGGCGGGAGGTGATCCTCGACCTCGACCTGCACTGCCCCGGCATGGAGCTCAACGCCGAGATGGTGATCAAGGGGGTGCGCAAGGGGCTCCGGTTCAAGGAGATCCCCATGGGCTACCGCGATCGCGTGGGCGACTCGAAGCTCAACACCTTCTCCGACGGCTGGCGCAACCTGAAGACGCTCACCTCGCTGGCCCCCGACATGTTGCTCGTGTGGCCCGGCGCCGCGCTGGCGATCATCGGCCTGATCCTCGCCGTGGTCACCATCGCCAGCCCCTCGGGCCTCGCCATCGGCTCGGTCACCTGGCAGCCGGTGTTCTTCTCGAGCATCTGCCTGGTGGCCGGGTTCCAGGCGATGCTCGCCGGGTTCGCGCTGGCCGCCTCGTCGGCCGCCGTCTCCGATGCGGTGCACAACCGCTACGGGTTCGTGATGACCGCCCGGTTCCAGCGCCGCTGCGTGGGCGCCGGCCTGTTGTCGGTGGTGCTGGGCCTGCTGATCGACATCGGCCTCTGGACCGACGTGATCGCCGACGACCGCGGTCCGGCGGTGGCCGCGCTCGCCCAGAGCATGATCCTGGTGGGCATCACCGCGTTCATGTTCGGTCTGATCACCCAGCTGATCGCCTCCCGCCCGGGCGCGCCGGCGGCCCGGCTCGCGCGCGACCCGGCGGTCGCCGCCGACGCAGCGGGCGCCCTCCCACCACCGCCGACTCCTGAACCCCGAGGGTAGGACCGTCGACCTGGGTAGGGTCGCCTCGCCATCTCCGACCTCGCCGACGTCCGCGGCCTGCGCGTCCTCGCCTTCTGCGACTACTTCCCGCCCTCGTCCTCCGGAGGCGGGTCCGAGCGCGTGGCCTACGAGGTGTACCGCCGCCTGGCCGCCGCCGGTGCCGAGGTCACCGTGGTCACCGCGGTGCCACCGGGCACCTCGCTGGCCGACCCGTCGGCCGCAGGGCTCGATGGGATCGAGGTGGTCACGGTGGTCGGGCGCGACCTCAGCCAGATGCAGGCGCCCAGGTGCTGGTGGCCTGGTCTGCGACGGCGCGTCCACGACCCTGGTGGCGAACGCCGGCCCCCACGTCCTCCACGCCAACTCGCTGCACTTCCAGACCACCGTGGCCGCCACGTGGGCGGCCCGGCGCAACGGCGTGCCGCTCGTGACCACCGTCCACCTCGCCGGCATCGACCTGCTCCCGGCCCACGTCCGCGCCGCCACCGGGCTCTGGGAGCGCACCGTCGGCCGGTGGGTGCTCGCCACCAGCGCCGAAGGTGGTGGCCGTGTCCGGGCGGTCGACCAGCACGTGCGCACCCGGATCGGCGATCGCCGGGTGCACGTGGTGCCGAACGGCGTCGACCTCGGCGTGTTCGTGCCCGGCGCCGAGCTGGACCCGCCGGTCATCGCCTTCGTCGGCCGCCTCATCGCCAACAAGGGTCCGGCGGTCCTCGTGGCCGCCGCCCGCACCCTGGCCGAGGCGGACCGGTCGTTCCGCCTCCTGCTGGTGGGCGACGGGCCCCAGCGCGAGGAGCTCGAGGACGCGGTGGCGGCGTCGCCGGCCCTCGCCGAGCGGACCACCTTCACCGGCTTCTCGTCGGCGGTGCACGAGCACCTGGCCGGCGCCGCCATCCTCGTGCGACCGTCGCTCACCGAGGGCATGCCCCTCGCCGTGCTGGAGGCCATGGCGGCCGACGTGTGCCCGGTGGTGTCGGACATCCCGGCCAACCGGCTGGTGGTGGACCACGACCGCACCGGCCTCCTGTTCCCGGTGGGCGACGCCGACGCCCTGGCCGCCGTGCTCGCCACCCTGCTCGACGACCCCGAGCGCCGTCGCACCCTGGCCCGCACCGGCCACGAGGTGGCCCAGAGCTTCTCGTGGGATGCCACCGCAGCGGGCACGGCCGCCGTGCTCGTGGACGCCGCCGGGTGGATGCCGGGGGCTGCGTGACCCTCGAGCCTCCGGCGGAGGCCCCGGCTCCGGCAACCGATCGCACCGCCGACCGCACCACCGACCGCCGGGCCCTGATCGCCTTCCTGCTCCTCGTCGACCTCGTGGTGGGCGTGCGGCTCGTGCTCCTGCTCGGCGTGGACGGTCCGGCCACGATCGACAGCGGCAACTGGTTGGCGTTCGGGCACGACCTCCTCGGCCCCGACGTCCGGTCGTCCTCCATCGTCTACCCGCCCGTGGTCCCGCTGCTCGTGGTGGCGGCCACCTCGGTCCTCGGGGTCGAGGTGGGTGTGGCGGTGGTGGCCGCCGTCACCTCGGCCCTGCCCGCCGTGGGCTGCTTCGTGGTGCTCTGGCAGGCCCGCCTGCGGTGGTTCGCGGTGCTGCTCGCCGGCCTCGTGCTGGCCGCGGGCTCGTCGGGGGAGGCGGCGGCGTGGGGTGGGTTCCCGCAGCTCGTCGCGCTGGGACTGCTCCCCCCCACGCTGTGGCTGCTCGACCGCTTCCTGCGCTGGGGCGGGGTGCGCCGCGGGTTGGCGTTCGGCGTCGCCCTGGCGATCGTGCTCGCCACCTCGCACTTCATCGCCACCGCGGCGGTGGCGTCGGGGGCGGTGCTCGTGGGGCTGCACGCCGTGGTCCGGCCCGAGCCGCGGGCACCGTCGTGGCCTCGGCGCCTCCGAGACGCGCTGCCCGGCCTGGCGCTGTCGCTCCCGCTCGTGCCGCTCTACCTCGCCCTCACCAGCGTGGGCCGGGCGGCGGCATCGTCACGGCCCGACACCCCGGAGCCCTCCTTCGCCGACCTCCCCGGCGCGGCCGACTACGTGCTGCGGGACTTCCGGATCCTGTGGTGGTGCCTCGCCGTGGTGGCGGTGCTGGTGCCGCCGCTGCTCGCCGATCGGAGGCGCACGCCGCTCTGGCTCGTCTCGGTCTCGTCCACCGCGACGGTGGTGGCGCTCTTCCTGTACCTGCGGGACATGCGGGTGATCTACCTGCTCGCGCCGGCGGGCGTGCTCGCCCTCGGTCTGCTGGCGGTGGACGTGGGGGTGGAGTCCACCGGGCGGATCACCGCCCGCCCCGACCGCCCCGCCGCCCTCGCGCTCGCGCTGCTGCTCGTGCTCCAGGCGCTGCTCGGCCTCCAGCGGTTCTCCAGCCAGGTGGACTACTACGCGGTGGCCGCGGACGGCGTGTCCGACGGCGTGGTGTGGGTGGGCGAGCACACCGATGCCGACGTGCTCGTGGCCGTGGCGCCGGTGCGCGGCGCGCCCCTCGGCTGGTGGGTGGAGGGCCGGGCTCGCCGACCGGCCCTCGTGGGCAGCTGGTTGCGATGGCTGTCGTTCCCCGACGAGCAGCGCCGCGCCCGGGTGGCCAACGCCATCTTCGGTCCGTCGTTCCCCACCCGCGCCCAGGTGGAGCGGGCTCGTCGCTACGACGTCGACCTGCTGCTCGTCTCCAAGGCGTGGTCGGGCTACGACCGGGCGGCGGTGTCGGCTGCGGTCGCCCGTGGCGATCTGGTGGTGCGGTTCCAGAACCGCGGCGTGGTGGTGCTGGGGGTCAGGAGCCCCGGATGACCAGGCCGCCGGGCCGCCAGGCCTGATCCACCGGCACCCGCCGTCCTCGCGCCGGATCGAGGGCGTGGACCACCACCGAAAGGTCCTGGCGGCCCGCCGGCGCGTCGACCGCGCCCTCCAGCGTGAAGGTGCGCCGCTCGCCCGGCTCGAGGACGGTGGTCTGCGGCACGCCCTCGGCGAGGTGGCGGCCGCGCCGTGCGTCCGGGCGGTCGAGGATCCACCAGACGCGTACGTCCTGGGGCTGCGGGGAGGTGTTGGCCACCACCGCCGTCACCGTGAGCGGACCGCCGGTCCCGACGTCGCCGGGGGCGCGCACCTCGGTCACCGTGACCGGCCCGGTGCCGTCGCCCGTGGTGGCGCCGCGGTGCTCGGCCAACGTGGGCGCGGCCACCTCGGTGGCGGTTCCGGTGGCCACCCGGTCGACCACCTGGCCCTGGCGACGGATGACCACCACCGGCCGGTACGAGCCGGCGGGCGGTGCCGGCACGAGGTCGATGGGTGCGTCGGTGGCGCTGTCGCCCGCCACCGCCACCGGGATGGTGCGGATCCAGAGGACGTCGCCGCCGAGCAGGTTGCGCCCGTCGGTGGGGTCCTCGAGGAGGCCGATCGACAGGTCGAGGCCGACGCTCGCGGGGCCTCGGTTGCGGACCCGCACCGAGCCCACCAACCACACCGGCGTCTGGTCGCTCATCACCAGGTCGGAGAGGTCGGCGGTGATCGGGCCGATCGGTCCGGGGCGCACCTCCGCCACGGGCGGCCCGCCGATGGTGATCGAGGACACCACGTGGTCGGCGTGGATGAACGCGCTGCGGCGCTTCTGGTGCAGCCAGACGTCGACCCGGTACTCGCCGGGGGGCACCTGCACCTGCTCCTGGGCCTCCACCACCTGGTGGGCGTCGCGCTCGAACGAACCCGTGACGGTGTCGGAGCGCCAGGTCACGTCGTTCGCGTCGGCGGCCTGCAGGGTGAACCAGAGCTGGAACCGCGTGCCGTCCTTGGCCCGGCCACCCAGCACGGTGCGCAGGTCGAGGAGGTCGCCGCGCTGCTGCAGTCGGGCGGCGTCGAGGGTGATGTCGGGCGGCGGCAGCCGGTCGCCGAGCGCCACGCCGCCCACCACCGCCACCACGGCGCAGGCCACGACGAGCCAGAGGGTGCGACGGCCCGGGGAGTCGGGGCGCTCAGAGGGCACGGGGATCCAGCACCAGGGCGTCGGGGCCGCGGTACACCACGGTGTCGGGGTGGGCGGCGAGGAAGGCGTCGAGCTCGGCGGGCGCGATGCGGTTGCTGCTGGTGGCCACGAGCACGTAGGTCATGCCGACGTCGCGCGCCAGCGCCATGGAGCTCTCGGTGGGGAAGGGTGGGGCGAACACCTCGTTGGCCTCGGTGGCCCGTCGGATCTCGTCGGGGTACACCAGCCACTGCAGCGGCGAGGCGTAGACGGCGGTGCGCTCGCCCAGGCCCTCCACCCACCAGCCCAACGGGGCATCGTCGACGGTGGATACGCCGATGACGGCGTCGTCGGGGGTCTCGTCGCGGATCCAGCGGATCGCGTCGTAGAGGCCGGGGGTCACGATCCCGTAGTAGGACCGCTGGTCGGCGAAGAGGTTGGCGCCGGTCCACGCCTGCACCCCCACGGCGGCCAGCAGCACCAGCGCGGTGGCGGTCATCACCCGACCCGGCACCACCGCGGCGCGCGTGCTCAGGGCCATGCCGTCGGCGGCGTCGACCGACTCGGCGTCGACCACGGCCACGATCCACAGCGCCCCGGCGAACACGCACACCAGCGGGACGAAGTACAGGAACCGGGCCTCGCCGCTGGCCGCCGAGCCCACCACGACACCGGCGGCCGTGGCCACCGTGAGGCGCCAGGGCGCGCTGCGCCACGTGCGGCGGAGGACCACCGGGATCACCACCGCCAGCACGATCAGCACGTGCCAGAGCACCGGCAGGTCCCGGTAGGTGAACTCGAGCGACCGGATGGCGTTGCCGACCGTGAGGGCCGAGTCGACGTCGGGCACGCGGTTCTCGCCCATGGCCCGCACGAGCGGCAGGTAGAACGGCACCACCAGCACCACCGGCGTGCCGATGGCCGCGAGGTGGGGGACCCGTCGCCCGATCCAGGCCACGCGCTCCCCGCGCGGCCGGGCCAGCCAGGCGAGCACCACCAGGGCCCCCATCGAGAACAGGGCGAAGGTGAACACGAAGTGGCTGGTGACGAGGATCGCCGCCATGGCGCCGGTTGCGGCCAGCGTGGAGCGCCACCGCGGCTCGCGCATCGCCCGATCCACGAGCACCAGCAGGACCGGGGTGAGGCCCATGCCGATGAGCTGGGGGAACCCGCCCCATGCCGCCGCCTCGCCGGTGGAACCGGTGACGGCGAGCAGGGCGGCGAGGGGGGCCAGCGCCCAGCGCGCCCGCACCGAGGTCCCCTCGGTGGCCCGGATGGCGAGGTACGCCCCGGCGGCGGGGAGCACCGAGGACACCGCGCCCATGAGCCCGGCGGCGGTGATCGGACCGAAGGCCGACGCCAGCCCGGCGGTGAGCAGCGGCACCAGGGGCGGGTAGATGATGCCGGGGTCCCGGACGGAGTGGCCGAGCAGGGCGTGGCCGAACGCCAGCCAGTTGCCCGAGTCGATGGTGGCCGGCGCCGCCTGGTCGGTGAGGCCCCCGTAGCGGGCGCCGGCCACCAGCACCAGGAACATGGCGAAGCCGGCGTCGGGCGCCGCGGCGAGCCACGGTCGGGGACGGGCGTAGCGCCCGCCACGCCGAGCCATCGCTAGGCGGGCGAGGCGGACCCCGAGGCTCGGTGCGCCGCCTCGAGGATGCGCACCACGTCCCGTCCGCGGGTGCCGTCGATGTGGGAGTCGGGCACGCCGCTGCGGACGGCGGCCACGAACCGGCGCACCACGTGGGCGTTGCCGTAGTCGAGCTTGCCGCGCAGGCGCTGGGTGCCGGCGCCGAAGGTGCCGAGGAGGTGGCCGCCCACCGCCCGCGCCTGGGTGCGCAGGACGTCGGCCGCCAGGTGGCCGTGGTCGTTCGGCACGGTGAAGCAGACGTCTCGGAACAGATCGAGCACCAGGGTGGCGCGGGTGCCGAGCACCACGACCATCCACTCGGAGAGGGCGCCCACGAAGGTCATGTGGAGCGAGCCGATCACCGGGCCGTCTCGCAGCACCATCGACACGAGGTCGGGCGTGTTGTCGTCGTCCGACAGCGGCCGGCCCACGTGGAGGGACTCGAGCTCGGCCTCGGGCAGGAGCGCCTGGAGCAGGTACACCAGGTGAGGCGCCTCGTCGGTGAACAGGCCGAGGGGCAGCTCCCGGTACCAGCTGGGCAGGCGGCGCTCGTGGTTCGACGACTGCACCCCGAACACGGCCCGGAGCTCACCCAGGCCGCCACCGTCGATCACCGAGCGGGCGTGGGTGGCGGCTCGTGCGAACTGGAAGTTGTGCACCACCGACACGATCCGCTGGTTGGCGGCGCCGGCGTCGACCATGCGGTCGGCTTCGGCGGTGGTGAGGGCGAACGGCTTCTCCACGAGCACGTGCTTGCCGGCCTCGACCGCGGCCACCACGAGGTCGGGGTGGGTGTCGGGAGGCGTCCCGATCATCACGGCGTCGACCCGGTCCAGCCACCCGGCCTGGAGCGAGGACCCGAACTCGAGCGGGCCGAACTGCTTCGCCAGGTGGGCTCGGGTGCTCTCGGCCAGCTCGCCCTCGGGCACGACGATCCCGGCGAGGTCGACGTCGGGGTCGTGGTGCAGCGCGGGCATGTGCCGGTTCTGCGACACCCACCCGGCGCCCACGGCGGCCACCCGGATCGGTCCGCCCGGATGCGGCTCGGCCATGGTCAGGTCCCCTCCACTCGTGCGTCCACGGGCTGGAAGGCCCGATCCATCCAGAAGAACCGCACCACCCAGATGGTGCCGATGACCACCAGGCTGATCACGTTGGTCAGCACCGCGGGCATGGGGTCGGTGTGGCCGGAGCGCCACCAGGCCTCCACGACCGCCACGGTGGCGGTGGTGCCCACCAGGCCGACGGCCACGAACGCCCAGAACGGCCCGATCTCCCGGCGCAGGTCGCTGCGGCCGCGCTTGTCCCACACCCACGCCCGGTTGGCGTAGTAGGCGGGCGGGGCGCAGATGACCACGCTGGCCGCGTTGACCAGCGACCGGCGCTGGTCGGGGAGGGCCAGGAGCATGCCGTAGAGCAGGGCCTGGCCGAACACCACGTTGGCGGCGGTGACCGCCACGTACTTGGCGCCGCGGCTCCGCACCGTCTCGAGCACGGGTGCGACCATGGGGGCCCTCAGCGGCGGTGGCCGACCACGGAGCCGCCGGGGCGGTGGGGCTGCGCAGCACGGTCCGAGGGCATCGCCCAAGGGTAATCGGCCACCACCGGGGGCCGGTGCCGGGGGAGATCACACGCATCGAGCTGGGTCGAACGGCGTCCGACCTGGGCGAAATGCTTGCCACGCCGTGGCGCCTGCCCCTAACGTGGCGTGCCGACAGCGGGAACCTGCCCGTACCGGGCACCTCAAGGAGCACACCGTGAAGCGTCTGATCTCGAACATCTTCCGCATCGGCGTGATCGCCGTGATCGCTGCGGTGCTCTTCGTGCCCAGCGCCGCCTCGGCGCAGTACTCCGAGGAGACCACCACCACCGTCGCCGATGGCGGCGGCGTCTCCGGCGG